>JBAZWU010000009.1 GCA_041660185.1 Elusimicrobiota bacterium
TCGCCTGCTTGTGACGGAGAGCCTTTTTTCCATGGATGGTGATTTTGCGCCGCTGAAAGAGCTGAGTGAACTCGGTCGCCGGTATGGTGCGATGGGTTTCGTGGATGAGGCGCATGCGATCGGGGTCTGGGGGGAAGGCGGGAAAGGCGTGCGAGGCGGCGCATGGGATATCGTTGTCGGCACGTTGTCCAAATCGCTCGGGTCTCAGGGAGGATTTGTCACCGGGTCGCGCGAGTTGATCGACACTTTGCTCAATAAGGCCCGCTCGTTTATTTACACGACAGGTCTTTCGCCGGTCTGCATCGCCGCGGCCCGGACGGCTTTGAGCGTGATGCAGGACGATCCGGCTCTTCGATCCCGCGTGCAAAGGCTGGCGGCCCGGTTGCGCGAGGGTTTCCGTCAACAAGGGTGGGATCTTTTGCGTTCCGAAAGTCACATCGTGCCCATCCTGCTGGGGAGCGCTGATCGGGCGCTGGCTTGCGCGGACCATCTCCAAAAAGGTGGTATTTATGCGCCGGCTATCCGGCCCCCCACCGTGCCGGCGGGGGAGTGCCGTATTCGGTTTAGTGTGACAGCGGAACATTCTGATGAGGACATCGAGACCCTCTTGACCGTCCTTGATACCTACAAGGAGAAACGATGAATAAGGGCATCTTTATAACAGGGACTGATACAGGGGTCGGTAAAACCTTAATTGCTTGCGGGATCGCACGGCTGTTGAAGAAATGGAAGGTTCGGGTGGGGGTGATGAAGCCGATTGCGACCGGCAACCGCCGGGATGCCCGGCAATTGATCCAGGCAGCGGGGGTGACCGATTCTCTGGAGATAGTGAACCCTCAATTTTTCAGGGCGCCGCTAGCGCCCACCGTGGCGGCCAATCTGGAGCGCTGCGAGGTTGACTTGGACGCGGTCTATCAAGCTTACTGGACACTGAGTAAGAAATATGACGTGATGATTGTCGAAGGCATCGGAGGGGTGAAGGTCCCGATCGGGGAATCCACGTATGTCCTGGATCTGATCGAGGCGCTGCGCCTGCCGGCACTCGTGGTGAGCCGCGCCACGCTGGGAACCATCAGTCACTCCTTGCTGACGTTGGATGCCCTGGAGCGCGGCAAGGTCCCTGTGGTTGGAGTCCTGTTCAACGGGGGGAAAGGGCGCACCCTCCTGGAGACTACGAATGCCGAAGCGCTTCAGGATCATACGGCCGTGGATATTCTGGGAGAGCTGACGTATCGCGCCTCGTATCCGAATGACCTGGAAGGGCTTAGTCGTGGGCTCGCCCGTATTCCTCGATTGACCAAAGCTATTCGAAGGGTCTGCGGATTGTCGTGATGTCCCGGCAAACGCTCCTGGCGAGCTGGGACAAACGCTACGTCTGGCATCCGTTTACCCAGCAAGCCGAATGGACCAGCCGTGAGCCCATCATCATTGAGTCCGGAAACGGGGTCTGGTTAAAAGATGTCCGCGGACGAAAACTGCTGGACGGGGTTTCCTCCCTCTGGGTCAATGTGCTTGGTCATAACCATCCGAAACTGAATCGGGCCATTCATCAGCAGCTTTCCAAGATCGCCCATGCGACGTTCCTGGGACTCACCCATGAACCAGCCATTCGCCTGGCCAAGCGCCTGACAGAGCTGGCCCCGAGGGGATTGTCGCGCGTGTTTTATTCCGACAACGGCTCCACCTCTGTTGAGATTGCGTTGAAAATGGCTTACCAATATTGGCAGCTTCAAGGCCAGCCGGCAAAACATAAATTCGTATCGCTGAAAGAGGGATATCACGGGGACACGATCGGCTCCGTATCCGTCGGAGGCATTGATTTGTTCCATGCGCGGTTCCGAGATCTCCTGTTTGAAGGGTTTCAAGTGGACCCGTTTTTTAGCCGCCTGCCTAAGTCGTCATCCCCCGCGGGTTCTGGCGGGGGATCCATCATCGGCAGTGAACGACCTCTTGGACCCCCGACAGGGACACTCGGGGGTGACGGAAAGGGCGACCAGATGGCCGAGATTCTTCGCCGGCACCATAAGCAGATTGCCGCCGTAATCATGGAGCCGCTCGTCCAAGGGGCTTCCGGAATGCGCGTGATGCCCAAAGGGACTCTGGCCCATGTGGCGCGGCTGTGCCGTCGCTACGACGTTTTGCTGATTGTCGATGAGGTAGCCACGGGTTTTGGCCGGACTGGGACGATGTTTGCCTGTGAGCAAGAGAAGGTTTCACCGGATTTTCTGTGCGTATCGAAGAGTATCACGGGAGGATACCTGCCGTTGGCCGCGACTCTGACCCGGGAAAAGATCTACAAGATATTTTTAGGACGGTATGAGGAGTTTAAACATTTCTTCCACGGACACACTTATACGGCGAATCCCCTCGCGTGTGCCGTCGCGCTGGCGAATCTGGATCTTTTTAAAGAAACAAATCTTTTGACCCATGTGCGACGCCGTGCACGACAGCTCTTCGAAAACTTAGGCGAGTATTCCTCTCATCCCCATGTCAAAGAAGTCCGCCAGGTCGGGCTCATGGCCGGTCTTGAGCTGATTGACGACAAACAGCGAGGAATCCCTTACCCGCCCGAAGATCGTATGGGGCTGAAGGCCTGCGACGCCGCCATCCGACGGGGCGTCTGGCTGCGTCCCCTGGGCGACGTCGTGGTCCTGATGCCGCCCCTGGCGATCTCAGAAAAAGAGATGAACTTCCTCACCCGTGTCGTCAAAGAATCCATCGATTCGGTTACGTCATAAAATTTCCTTGCTAATTGGCGATATCCCCCTATACTTCCGATGGGATGATTAAATGGCTTAAGAATCTTTTTCTCGATCCGGAGTTCAGCCGCAAGCGTGAATTCCTGAAACGCGTGTCGCTTTTTCACGGGATTTCCCGGCGCGAGTTCGGCACATTGTTCCAATCTCTGGTCGTCCGTGACTACCATCCGGGGGAAGTCCTCTGTCAGGAAGGGGATATCGGCCGGGCGCTCTTTATTCTGGAACAGGGTCAGGTGGAGGTGGTTCGCCGCGGTCCCAACGATGAACCGCTGCGGATCGCTCTCTTAAAGGGTGGTGATTACTTCGGGGAGATGTCGCTGATTGACGAGCAGCCCCGCACCGCAACGGTTGTGGCGACCGAGCCGGTCCGTGCGTATCTCCTATACAAAACCGAAATCGATAAACTCCTTCGCCAAGCGCCGCATATCGGGGCGGCTGTCATGGCCCATCTGGCCACGCTTCTGGCGGTGCGGCTGCGCGCCGTGATGAGTCGTGTTCCGTTTTCGCTGGATTCGACAGACACCGCAGAACCTAAAAAGCGGATTCGCGAAGTCTTATGATCCCCGGCTCCTTCCCGTTCGGAAAGTACCTGATCCCCTCGCTGCTCCTGGCCGCCATCGGTTACCTGCTGTTCAAAGTTCAGGATATCCTGCTGCCTTTCATTCTCGGGATGACGCTGGCCTATTTGATTTCACCCCTCGTGCGCTTTTTCGAGGTCCAGGGGCTGCGGCGCCGGCCGGTCGCCATACTCATCTTCGGCGGTCTTTTAACGTTGTTTTCGTTTGGAACGTATCTGACGGTGAACCTGGCCAGCCAAGAGGCGTCCAAGGCCGCGCAGGAGCTTCCTCGTTATGTGGAACGGGGGCAACGGATGTTTCGCGATCTTCAAGTATGGGCCGCCAGACCATCGGAAAAGCACTCCGAACCGTCCGGCTATTTAAAGCGGATGGTCAGCAATCCCGCCCTCCTGGACCAGATCAACGCGCACGGGCGGACGCTGCCGGACACCTTGCTCCGGATGACCCCGACTCTGGCCAGCCACGTTTTACCGTTCGTGGAGATGTTGTTTCTCGTTCCGCTGATCGCTTTCTTCCTTCTTTTGGAGGGCCCGGCGCTTCTGGAGAACGTTTTGCGGCTGGTGTCCGCGCGCTATGTCGAAATGTTCCTCAACATCATTTTTGAGATCGACAATACCATGGGGAATTATGTGCGCGGATTGTGCTTGAAATCCTTTCTCGTCGGGTTGGTGGCTCTGGCGGGTTTCTGGTTGATCGGTCTGGATTATTCCATCCAATTGGCCGGGCTGGCGGCGCTGACAAACGTTGTTCCGATCTTTGGGCCGCTCGTGGCCGGCGTCTTGGCGGTCCTGGTTGCCTTTTTCCAATGGGGAACACTGGCCGGTGTTTTGAAAGTCACGGCGGTGTGCATCGCTTTGCGTCTGATCGATGATGGAATCCTACAGATGGTGGTGTTTAAAAACTCCGTTGAGCTGCACCCAATCTGGATTCTTTTCTCGTTGATGGCCGGCGGAGCGCTCTGGGGGATCTGGGGGCTCCTGTTTGGTATGCCGCTGGCGTGCCTGGTGAAGGTGCTTCTGGGTGTTCTCTGGGAGTGGTACCGCTCGGAGTACGGTCTCCGTTACGATGACACCCCCGCCGAAATTTCGCACATTCCGCTTATTTAGCTTTCAGGAACGAATCCACCGCAAACCGGTCGGTCCGGCGGGTGAGCCAGATCAGGACGATACTTCCGGCCAGAAGACTAAAATCCAACAGGATGGTCCAACGGGGCGAGAGCCTATCGGAACCGAAGCAGCCGCAGGAGGCCAGGTCGATGTGCCGGAGGAGAGTTGATCCGACGGCGGTTATGAGAACGGCAAAGAGTCCGGCCGCGAGCCCAGCCGTCCGGCGGGTAAAATAGCCGAAAATCAAAAACGTCCCGATCCACATCTCCAGCCACGGCAGGCTGCTGGCGAGCGGGATCGCCAGCGCATTCGGAAGAAGGCGGTATGCCTGAATCACCGCGGCGAACTCCGCCGATGAAGCGATGGCTTTTTCAAAGCCCGCGTAACACAGAACTCCGCCGATCAAGAGCCGAAGCAGCAACGCTAAAACAGTCATCGCCATAACGCCTTCTCAATGGCGCGCGCGCCGTCAGACTCAATGCTTTTGCCAACCAGACGTTCATCGCCGATCAGAAAGGTCGGGGTGGAATGGATCTGGCGCTTGCGTGCTTCGTCAGCGTCTCGGAGAACCACTTCCTTCTGCAGTGGATCCGCCCGGCAGGTGTTGAAATGGGGCAGGTCCAGAGCCAGCTCGTTCGCGATAGCGATGAAACTCGTGGCGGGATCCGTCAAGGGTGCCCACGACGCTTGTGTGGCAAAAAGGCGGTCCGCATAAGGCCAAAACCGGTTTTGGTTGGCGGCACATTGGGCGGCCACGGCGGCCGGGAGAGCGTTGCGATGAATCTTGGTTAATGGGTAATATTTGTAAACTAAGTGAACTTTTCCCCGGTAGATCTCGAGAAGCCGGTGGGTCGCAGGGTTTACCACCGCACAACTCGGGCACTGGAAGTCGGAGTATTCGACGATTAAAAGTTTCGCGTGAGGATCGCCCGTCTGTCGGTTGGCCGGAGCGGTCAGGATTGAGCCCCACTCCGATCGTTTGACCGCTGTCACGGCGATGACTGGCAGTATCATCAAAAATAGTCCGGCAAGTACCCGTCGCATATCCATATGAAACAAAATTTTTTGAGAAAAGACCTTGCAGAATTGTTCTTTTCCTCTAAAACTAGAACAAATATGCCGAAAAAGATTAAAAAGCGGCAGGGATCATCCCGCCGCGAGTTGCTTTCTTCTACGGAAGAGTTGCTGCTCGATCACGCTTACCATGATTCCTTGACGGGTTTGCCGAACCGCATTCTCTTTGACTACCGGCTCCGAGAGACACTCGTTCGCGCCCGCGAGCAGGGGGCGTTGACCGCGGTTTTAACAGTCGATGTCGACCGCCTGAAAAACACGAACCATATTTATGACTACCGAATAGGCGATGCCCTTCTGGAACAGATGGCCCAACGCCTGCGCTGTTGCGTGGGGCCCCAAACGCTTCTGGCCCGCCTGGGTGGGGATGAGTTTTTGATCGCGCTGACGGTTTCGGAGGTTCAGCAGGCCACTCAAATGGTTCATCAGATTCTGGAAGCGATTCGTCCGCCGTTTTCCTTCGACGGGGACGAACACTATGTGACGGTGAGTGTCGGCGTCAGTCTGTATCCGCTCGACGGAGACACCGCGGAGACGCTCCTGCGCAACGCGGAGACAGCGCTGGAGCGCGTCAAGAAGGACGGGAAAAACAATTTCCAATTTTATACCGCCGCCATGAGCAGCAACGCCATTCGCCGCCTGACCCTGGAAAGCAGTCTCCGGCGGGCCCTCAAACACCAGGAATTCGTGCTGCACTACCAGCCCCAGGTGGACCTGCGCAGCGGAAAAATCGTCGGGGTGGAAGCCCTCATCCGGTGGGAAGTGCCGGGCTACGGGCTCGTTCCTCCGGTGGAGTTTATTCCTATCGCAGAGGAAGCGGGGTTGATCGTGCCGATGGGCGAGTGGGTGCTCCGCACCGCCTGTACCCAGCATTGCGCCTGGCGGCAGATGGGACTTCCGATATTGTCCGTCGCCGTGAACCTGTCCGCCCGGCAGTTTCATGAACAGGACCTTGCTAAAACCATCGGCCAGGTCATCCGGTCCGTTGGAATGGAAGCCCGCTTTTTGGAACTGGAAATCACCGAAAGTTATGCGATGCAAAACGCCGACTACACGATATCGGTTCTGCGCGACCTGAAAGAAAAAGGCATTCGATTGTCCATTGATGATTTCGGGACCGGCTATTCCTCCCTCAGCTATTTGAAGCAATTCCCGATCGATGCCTTGAAGATCGACCGATCCTTCGTGAAGGATCTTTCCGCGGATCCCCATGATGCGGCCATCGCTTCGGCGATTATCGTTTTAGCGCATAATTTAGGACTGGAAGTGGTCGCGGAGGGAGTTGAAACGCTGGAGCAACTGGCCATCCTTCGCAAGCAGCAATGCGACCGGATGCAGGGCTATTTGTTCAGCCGGCCGGTTCCTGCGGCTGAGCTGGAGGCCATGGTCCGTGCCGGTAAATGGCTTCCGGGCAAGTCGATTGATTCAGCGCTTGCCCGAGAGAAGTAATACGATATAAACTCATCACACACAAAACCCTGATATGAGCATTCCCCTGCAGGTCATCATTATCGAGGACTCCGAGGCCGATGCGCTCTTGCTGGTCCAGATCCTTAGAAGAGGTGGCTATGACCCCTTCTGCGAGCGAGTGGATAACGGTCCAGCCCTGAGCGCCGCCCTGGCCCGCCGCAGTTGGGACATTGTCATCGCCGACCACTCCATGCCTCAATTTAATTCCATCGCCGCTTTAAAAATAATCAAAGAAGGAGGGCTTGATATTCCTTTTATCATTGTTTCGGCGCATATCAGCGAGGACGAGGCCGCGGAAGTGATGCATCTAGGCGCCAAAGACTATGTCATGAAGGAGAATTTGACGCGGCTTTGTCCGGCCATTGACCGGGAGCTAAGAGAAGCGCAGGACCGCCGGGATCGCCGGCGAGCCGAAGCCACGGTGCAGCATCAAGCCTATTACGATCCGCTGACGGATCTTCCGAACCGGCTGATGTTTACCGACCGGTTAACGATGGCGGTGGCGCAGGCCAGCCATAATCGAAAAATGCTGGCGGTTCTGTTCGTCGATCTGGACCGTTTCAAAACGATCGTGGATACGCTGGGGCATACGGTCGGGGACCGCGTTTTGCGCGGGGTGGCCGGGCGGCTTCAGAACTGCCTGGAGGAAAACGATACCCTGGCCCGCCTGGGCGGGGATGAGTTTGTGGTGCTCCTGCCTGAGATCCTGCGGGCGGATCAGGCGGTCAAATTGGCCCAGAAAATTTTAGATGTTCTGAAACCCTCCTTCCTATTCAGCGGGCAGGAACTGCATATTACCACCAGTATCGGTATCGCGTTGTATCCCTACGATGGAGAAGATGCCGATACCCTCCTGAAAAACGCCGATACCGCCCTGTATCGCGCCAAAGAACAGGGACGGGATAACTATCAGCTCTACACGCCGGCCATGAATTCGAGGGCGTTCGAGCGCTTGGCTCTGGAAAACAGCCTTCGAAAAGCCATTGAACGCAGCGAATTTCTGCTGCACTACCAGCCCCAGGTGAATATGCAAACCAACGCCATCGTCGGGATGGAGGCGCTCTTGCGCTGGCAGCATCCGGACCTGGGGCTCGTGTATCCGGCGGAGTTTATCCCGCTGGCGGAGGAAACAGGGTTGATCGTGCCGATGGGTGAATGTGTGATTCGCATGGCCTGCGCCCAGGCCAAAGCCTGGCAGGTGGACGGGCTTCCCCCCTTGACGGTGGCGGTGAACCTCTCGGCCCGGCAGTTCCAGCACCATGATCTAGTCGAGACTGTGGCGCGGATTTTGAAAGAGACGGAACTCGACCCCCGCTGGCTGGAAGTGGAGATTACGGAAAGCGTCGCGATGCAGAACGTCGACTATACGATGGTCATCCTGAAAGAATTGAAGGAAATGGGCATCCTGATTGCCGTCGATGACTTCGGGACCGGCCATTCGTCTTTGAGTTACCTGAAAAAATTTCCGATTAATACATTAAAAATAGACCAATCCTTTATCCGCGACCTGAACCAGGGAGACAATGATGCGGCCATTGCCAACGCGGTCATTGTCCTGGCTCACAGCATGAAGCTTCGCGTAATCGCCGAAGGTGTTGAAACGCCTGAGCAGGAAACTTTCTTAAGAGAACATCACTGTGACCAGTTCCAGGGCTATCTTTTTGCCCACCCCGTACCCGCGGCTGTATTTGAGTCTCTTCTCCGGCAACATCTCCAGAAAACAGCTTGATTTTTAGAGTCGCTCCTGTTAAAGAAACCTCATGATGACGCAACAGCGTACCGTGGCATTCCTGCTCCCAGGGATGCTTCTCTTTTTTGGTTTGACGGTCATGCTTTTCCGCCTGCCGGCGGAGTATCCCCTCATCAGCCTGCTCTTCACCGCTTTTGTCCTGGCCACGGCGCTGGCCATCTCCCTTGAAATGGCTTCCATCTTCGGCGTTCTGGTGACGCTGATTGAACTGGGCGGCCTCGGGATGGTGCAGGGACAGGACAAGGCCTGGCTGGCGGGGCAGATGGCTTTGATGTGGATCTCGGTGTATGTGGCGCATCGGTTTATTCTCCGGGATCTCAACGACGACGGGACTTGCGCGGAGGCCCTGCGCCAGAGACAGCAGGCCATGATTTCCCTGCAGAGGGAGAAGGAATCGCTGGCCAAGCGATGGATCGAACTGCAGAACCAGGCGGCTCTCCGGCAGCACTTGTCGAACGCGGTGCACCAGCTGGCCAGTCTCATGGATCCGGTGATGGTCCGGCAGCGGCTCATGGAGTTTGTCCGCTCGACCATCAACCAGGGAACGATTCATTACTTCGCCGGCAACGCGCCGCGGGATCTTCTCGATAAGTGGGTGATGGAACGGAAACTCTCGTTGCTGGTCACCGATATTTCGCAGGACAGCCGTTTCAAGCTGGTCCGCTCCACGAACGAAGTGCGGTCCGTGCTGGCCGCGCCCATCGTGGTGGAACGCCAAATGGTGGGAATTATCCGCCTGAATGGATTTGAACCCGGCATGTTTTCCGTCGGGGATTTACGGATTCTGGAAGCGCTCTCGCTTCTGGCGTCTCTGGCGCTGGAAAATCTCCAGCTCCTGGCCCGCCTGCAGGAGGGGGCGATTCGCGATAATCTCACGGGATTGTATACGCATCGCTTTTTTGAAGAGCGTTTGAACGAGGAAATCCTACGGGCCGGACGCTACCACACCGAGTTCTGCCTGCTGATGATGGATATCGACCATTTTAAACGCTACAACGACACTTACGGACATGCCGCCGGAGACCAGGTGCTGGTGCGGGTTTCACAGGTGCTGCAGCAGATCGCGCGTCCGGTGGATCTGCTGGCCCGTTACGGAGGCGAGGAGTTTGTGCTGATCCTTCCCCAGACGGACCTGTCGCAGGCCCGCGAAATTGCGGAGCGCATCCGGCAGTCGATTGAGGGCCAATCGTTCCAGTTCGGTCCGGAAGCCACGATGCAGGAGCATGTCACGATCAGCGTCGGGGTTTCCGGTTTTCCTCAGGAGGCGACGATCGCCAGCCAGCTGGTCCGCGTCGCGGATTACCGGCTCTATCAAGCCAAAGAAGGGGGGAGAAACAGAGTTGTCGGATAAGATGTCATCCCCCGCAGGTTCTGGCGGGGGATCCATGGATCCCCGACAGAGACACTCGGGGATGACGACAAAAACACTCTTCATATGATCGGCTTCTACACATGGATGTTTACGGCGGGACTCGTGCTGGCGCTGGGGCTGGTGTACTGGTTCGGCGTGGCCGGCTGGGTCGTGAGCGCGATTCTTCTGGTTGGTGGGTGGTCGGCCGTGGCGATGAACGGAACGAGCGATCCGGCGATTCTGGCGGTGCAGGTCCTGGTGGCTGTTTTTGTGATGTGGTTCAGCCTGCGCTGGACCTTGCGACATCAATCCTGGCAAGAGCGCTCGGCCAAAGACCAGGCGGAATCCGACGAAAAGCAACGGGTGGTGCAAACCGCGATTCAGGATATCCGGGAGAAAATCGCGGCCAAGGCTGCTGAAGTCGAAAAAGGTTTAAAACAGTACGAACTGGTTAAGAAACTGGCGGAGGCGGTTTCTCTGGAAGAAATGACGCCAAGCCTGGAGCGATCCCTGAAGTATTTCTTCCGTGCGGAAGGCTGGGCGCTCTATCTCACGAATGAACGGGGTGAACTGCAGCAGGTCCAGCGGCGAGGCATCACCCCCGATCCCAGGGCTGAAGATTTGCCCAAACAAGAACCTTATTTGCATACGTTTGTTATTCAGGGAGATGTCGATCAGGGCCGTTGCGTGTGGGCGCTCGGGCTGCCGCTCTGGCGGCTGCATGAGCGGGTCGGCCTTCTCCTGATCCGCCTGCCGGAGTTCTCGCCGGATCAGCAGGCGGCGATCCTGGCGGAAGCCAACACGTTTGCGGTCCAGCTCATTTTTGCGATGGCCAAAGCCAAGCTCTATCAGGAACTCGAGGGACGTTCCCGAACCGACGGGCTCACCGGGTTGTCCCGGCGAGGCCCTTTTGAGGAACGCTTGAAGGAAGAAGTAGCCCGGGCCCAGTCTTTTCGAAGCACATTTTCAATTCTGATGATCGATATTGATCATTTTAAAAATCTCAATGACACGTATGGACATCAGGTCGGCGATGAGGTATTGCGGACCGTGGCGCAACGGATTCGGGAAGGGCTGTATGAAACGGACGTCATCGCCCGTTATGGCGGAGAAGAATTTGTTTGCTTGCTGCCCCGTTCGGATCCGGCAGGTTTGCGCATAAAAGCGGATCAGATCCGCCAGCGGGTAGGCGCTCAGTCCTACGTGATCGGATTGGAAGCCATTCAGGTGACGATCAGTATTGGGATCGCTCATTTCCCGCAGGACGGCGCGACGGCCCAGGCGGTGATGGCGGCCGCGGACCGGGCTCTGTATGCGGCCAAGGACGCAGGCCGGAATTGCGTCGTCGAAGCGGCCTCAGTGAGCTCCTGATGGAAACCCTGCAGGTTCTTTTTGCGCTGATTGTGCTGTGTGCCCTTTTGTTTGCTTTAACGAACGGGTTGATCGACGGCGGCGGCCTGGTTTCGACGGTGATTACAACGCGCTCCCTGGAACCGTTGCCGGCCTTGCTGCTGGTGGCGCTGTGTCAGGTGCTGGGGATTTTGCTGCTGGGCCAACAGGTGGTGAAAACATTGGCTCGAGATCTGATCGTCTTTCCCCGTTCAGCGTCTCCGGAAGAGTTGTTAGCGGTGCTTCTGTCAGCGCTCCTGGGGGCGTTCAGCTGGAATCTCGGCATGTGGCGTTCCGGAATGCCCAGTTCCTCCACCCATGCGTTGATCGGCGGCCTGGCTGGAGCCGCGCTGGCTCGTTTTGGAACCGGCAGCGTGCATTGGGCGGTATTCTCGAAAATCTTTTTGTCTTTAGGCTTAGTTCCCCTGGCCGGCATGCTTTTCAGTTACATACTGGCGCAGGGAGTGTACTGGGGGGGGTCTTATGTTCCGCCGGTGGCCGGACGTTTTTTAAGGGGACTTGAGATCAGCGCATTGATCGGGACGTCCCTTGTTCACGGCAGCAATGATGGACAGAAGGCCATGGGAATTCTGATGTTGGCGTCGATGGCGCTGAGCTGCGCCGTTCCATCCGCCACTGTCCTTGATGCCCTGCCTTTGGGGGTGTGGCTTCTTTGCGGACTGGCGCTCGCGGTGGGAGTTATTTTTGGTTCTCGCCGGACGATTCGCACCGTGGGACGCCGTTTGTACCGGGTCCAGAACATCGAAAGCGTCTGTGCTGAAACGTCCGCGATGTTTCTGGTGGGAATCAGTTCGTTCGCCGGCTATCCCATGTCGACCTCTCATGTCATGTCGACGTCTGTTTTGGGGGCTGGCATCGCCGCCCATCCGCGCGGCATCCGGTGGTCATTAGTCGGGGATATCGTCATGGCCTGGCTCGTCACGATCCCGGCGGCCGGCCTCGCCGCCATGGGTTGGGTGTACCTTTTCAAGGTGAGTCATGTGGTTCCGTAAACGGTTTAACTTTTATCAGATGTTGCTGGATCAGGCCCGCATGAGCGAGCAAGGGCTCGGCCTGCTGGTGGCGTTTGTCCAGAATCCCACCCAGGAGCTTGGGGAACGGGTGGAGGCGGCGGAGAAAAATGCGGATGACCTTCGCCGGGCGCTGATTGAGGCGCTCAACCGCACGTTTGTGACACCGCTCGACCGCGAAGATATTTTCGCGCTTTCTCGGGCCATCGATGACATGGTTGATTATGCGAAGTCGACTGTGGAAGAAATGCTGCTCTTTCAGACGCCGACGAACCAGCACCTCAAGGATATGGCGGACGCCCTTTACGAGGGGGGGAGGCACATCGCACAGGCGGTGTCGAAGCTGCCTCATATCCCGAATGGGATAGAAGAAAGCATTATCCTGGCCAAGAAGACCGAAAATCAGATGGAACATCTCTATCGGAAGGCTTTAGCGGAGCTTTTTAAGGACCCTGACCTGAGAAAGATCCTCAAAATGCGGGAGATCTATCGCCACCTCAGCAACGCGGCGGACCGTGCCGATGAAGCCGCCAACATCATCAGCGACATTCTCATGAAGAACACCTGATATTCCAGCCAAAGCAAAAAGCGATTCAAGTTGTTTTTTAAGCACGTTTTATTTATTGACAGTTACTCTTTCTGATTGCTATTATCCCCTTATTATATTTGAACCGCTGGCCCCGGCCTGCGGTTTTCATTACGTTTAGGGGAATAGCTCTTTATGGCGTTGTCCTTGTTGCAAAACTTCCAAGTTGGCGCCTATGTCATGAAACACCGGTTTCTGGGGACCAAACGGTTCCCGCTGGTTCTCATGCTGGAGCCGCTTTTCCGCTGCAACCTGGCATGTTCCGGGTGCGGCAAAATCCAATACCCCGTGGAAATCCTCAAAAAAGATCTGACGGTTGACGAATGCATCGAAGCCATTGAGGCATGCGGAGCGCCGGTGGTGTCCATCGCCGGAGGGGAACCGCTGCTTCATCCGGAGATGCCGAAAATTGTGGCGGAATACGTCAAACGAAAGAAATTTGTCTACCTTTGCACCAATGCGCTCCTGCTGGAGCGGCGGCTGAAGGAATTTGTGCCGTCGGCTTATTTAACGTTCAGCATTCATCTGGATGGTTTGGAGAAACGGCACGACGAGCTGGTGTGCCGTGAGGGAACCTTCAAGGCGGCTGTCAGCGCCATTCGGACCGCGAAAGCCGCTGGTTTCCGGGTGACGACCAATACGACGGTGTTTGAGGGGGAAAAGCCGGAGGACCTCCAGGGGCTTTTCGACTATTTGACGAACGATCTGAAGATCGACGGGATGACGATTTCTCCGGGCTATGCGTATCAGAAAGCCCAGGATCAGGAGCATTTTCTGCGGCGGGAGCGTACCCGTGAGCTGTTCCGCCAGATTCTCAAGCCCTCGTCAGGCACAGGAGCGTCGTGCCGGCCGCGATGGCCGTTTAATCATTCGTCTTTCTTTCTGGAGTTCCTGACGGGAGGGAAGGAGTATGCGTGTACGCCGTGGGGAAACCCGACCCGGAATGTTTTCGGCTGGCAGAAGCCGTGTTATCTGATGTCCGACGGGCATACGAAGACGTACCAGGAATTGATGGACACAACGGATTGGGACCGGTATGGGACAGGGAAAGATCCTCGCTGCGCGGATTGCATGGCGCACTGCGGTTATGAGCCGACGGCGGTCTTGGACGCCACGTCGGGACCGGCGGCTATGTGGCGGTCGCTGAAAGATTCGATTTATGGTTAAACGGGTTGTCTCTGAGATTGTTTCGTATGTCAACGCCGATCTCCTGGAACGGAATGCGGCGCGTTTTCTGCCGGGGTTCTCCCGCCGCCGGCTCTTCAAAAAGCCCGGCCACTGGGACCGGATCTTCCCGGCCCTGGAACCCGTTTTGTCGGGCGAAGAAAAATCGATCAGCCGGACCTTAAAGGACTCTCTGGAGCGTGCCCAGCGCTGGCTGCTGGGCAAGCAGAATTCTCTGGATGGTCACTGGGTCTCTGATCTGCGGGCCGATACGACCATCGAGTCGGACATGATCATGCTGTACCTCTTCCTGGGCTGGCACAACCGTCCCGCGGTCCGGGAGAAGATCCGGCGGATGGCTTTGTTTATCTTACGCTCTCAAAATGAAGAGGGTGGATGGCCCATTTACCGGAACGGCCCGAGCGAGATCTCCGCCACGTTAAAAGCCTACTGGGCCCTGAAGCTGGCCGGGGTTGAAGCCGGTGACCCTCATCTTGTCAAAGCCCGGGAGTGTTTCTTCCGGCTGGGCGGGATCCATAAAATTAATTCCTACAGTAAATTCTACCTTTCGCTTTTCGGTCTTTATGACTGGGCGGGGGTTCCGGCGATTCCACCGGAGCTGATGTTCTTTCCGAATTGGTTCTACTTCAATATTTACGAGATGTCCTCCTGGACGCGCGGCATCGTTATCCCGCTGTCCATTGTCTGGGCCAAGCGGCCGAAGCTGCCGTTGCCCGCCCATGGACGGCTCGACGAGCTTTTCCGCCCCGGGGAGCCGCGCTGGGTGCCGGTGGGGGGCGAGAGCCTGAATCCTCCGGAAGGGTTCTTTTCCTGGCGCAAATTCTTCCTCGAGCTGGACGCTTTCCTGAAAGACATGGAAGGACGCGGGCCCTACTTCCTGCGCGGCTGGGCGCTCAAAAGGGCCGAACGGTGGATGCTGGAACACAACGAAAAATCCGACGGGTTGGCAGCTATCTTTCCGGCCATGCTGAACACTATCCTGGCCTTGAAGGCCCTGGGCCATCCGGATGACCACCCGGTTCTGCAGCACAATTTAAAAGAGCTGGAGCGGTTCTATGTTGATCACGGGGAAGACGGTTTGGAGATTCAGCCCTGTGTGTCGCCGGTGTGGGATACCGCTATTTCCGTTATGGCGCTGGCGGAGTCGGGGCTTCGGGCCGATCATCCTTCGCTGATCAAGGCAACCCGCTGGTTGCTCGATAAAGAAGTGAAAATGGGCGGGGATTGGCGCGTGAAGAACACGACCGGTCCTGTCGGCGGCTGGCCGTTTGAATATGAAAATGCCTTCTACCCGGATATCGACGATACGGCGATGGTCCTTTTGGCGTTGCGCCGGGTGAAACTTGAAGGGCCCTTTGCTCAGGCGCGGGAAAAAGCATTCCTGCGCGGTTTGAATTGGGTGCTGTCCATGCAAAGCACCAACGGCGGATGGGCCGCCTTTGACGTGGACAATACGAAATGGATCTTTACCCAGATTCCGTTTGCCGATCATAACGCGATGATCGATCCGCCGACGGCGGATGTGACCGCCCGTGTTTTAGAGGCGCTGGGTCTGGTCGGTTATGACAAAACCTATCCATGCGTGCAGCGCGCCGTCACGTTCCTGAAAAAAGAGCAGGAAGCCGACGGATCATGGTACGGCCGGTGGGGTGTGAATTATATTTACGGGACCTGGCAGGTGGTCCGCGGTCTGACCTGTGTCGGGGAAAATCCGGATGATCCGTATATCCAGAATGCGCTGGAGTGGCTGCGAAGCGTTCAGCAGCCGGACGGCGGATGGGGCGAGCGTTGTGACACGTATGACGATTCCCGCCTGAAGGGGAAAGGCCCCAGCACCCCCAGCCAGACGGCGTGGGGGATCATGGCCTTTCTATCGTGCGGTTATACGGAGGATCCGGCGGTTGTCCAGGGGATCCAGTATCTTCTGAAAACGCAGCGGCCGGACGGGTCCTGGGATGAAACCGAGTTCACCGGAACCGGTTTCCCGAAAGTTTTTTATCTGGAGTACACCTACTATCGACATTACTTCCCGCTCCTGGCCCTCGGGATGTATAAACGGTTGACGCGCCATCGTCGCATGCCCGTTCCCTTCTCTTCGCTCGCCATGACGGAATAAAACATGCCTCGCGCTCTGGTTACAGGAGGCAGCGGGTTCATCGGCAGTCATGTGGTCCGCCATCTCCTGGCGCAAAAGGCCACCGTTCGCTGCCTCATCCGGCCAAACTCCACGCGTAAAAATCTGGACGGGCTTTCCGTCGAGTATGTGATCGGCGATCTGCGCGATCCCGGATCCTTGAAATTAGCGGTTCGGGATTGCGACTGGCTTTTCCACGTGGCGGCGGATTACCGGCTCTGGGTCCGTCATCCCGAAGAAATGGACCGGGTCAACATTCAGGGCACCCGCGATCTCTTTGAAGCGGCGGCCGAAGCGAAAATCCAGCGGATCGTGTTTACATCAAGTGTCTCGGCCATCGGGCGGCCTCTGGTTGACGGGCATCTGGGGATCGGGCGGGAGGAGTTGGAACCGGCCCCGGATCAGCTGGTCGGTCCGTACAAGAAGTCCAAATTTCTCTCCGATCAGCTGGCCCGCGATTTTGTTTCAAAAGGCTGGCCGATCGTCATCGTCAATCCGTCGACTCCCATCGGCTCCCGCGACATCAAACCCACTCCAACCGGAAAAATGATCGTGGATTTTCTGAATCGCAAGATGCCGGGATACGTCGAAACCGGGCTCAATTTTGTTGATGTCGAGAACGTGGCCGCCGGGCACTGGCTGGCCGCTCAAAAAGGCCGCATCGGCGATCGTTACATTCTCGGCAACCGCAACATGACCCTCAAAGCCTTTCTGGATATGCTGGCGAAAATCGCAGGCCTTCCGGCTCCGCGTTTTCGGATTCCCTATGCGGTCGCCTGGATGGCCGGAGCCGTCAGCACGGGGCTGTCGTACCTCACGAACCAAGAGCCCGCTATCCCGCTCAACGGTGTCCGCATGGCTCATGAAAGGATGTATTACGACGCTTCCAAAGCAGTTCGCGAGCTCGGGCTTCCACAGACGCCCATTGAAGAAGCGCTTCAAAAAGCGGTGAGCTGGTTCCGTCAGAATGGGTACGTAAAACCATGAAAACACTCGGGATTGTGATGGCCACGCGGTGGGAAGCCTATCTGGTTTTGAAAGAGTTCCGGTTCCGTCGTTTAAAGCACAACCTCTTCCAGGCCACGATCGCGAATCAACCGGTTCTTCTGGCTTTGTCCGGGGTTGGGAAAGAAGCCGCCCGACGGACGGCTCATCGTCTTTGTGATGAAGGTGCCGGAGTGCTGATCTCTGCCGGATTTTGCGGCGCTCTTGTTCCGGGACTGCGGGTGGGCGATCTCGTGACCGATCGGATGGCAACGGTGAACGCGCCCGTCCGTAACCGTGCGGAGCGAGTGGCTTTAGCCCGTCAGGTCAATGCGGTGGCTTGCGATATGGAAACCCAATCGGTGATCGAAGCGGGGACACGCCGGGGCGTGCCCATCCATATTTTGCGGGTGGTGAGCGACGAGCTGGATGACGATTTATCACCGCTCCTGGGAGCCGGTGGCGCCTATTCAAATCTTCGGATCGCCCTGCGCTTAGTGAATCCGAAGGCGTGGCCATTGGCCAGGCGGCTTTTGCGAAACAGCGTGGTCGCCAAAAAGCGCCTGGTCGAGGCGTTGGTTTCTTTCCTGAAAAGCAAGACGAGCTAAACGATGTCCAAACACGCAACTCGCGCCGGAGTGGTCTGGGTCCTTTTGATCGCCGGTTTCTGGCTGATCTACGGGCTTACTCCGCGGCATAACTATTCCTATGACGGTCTATGCTACGCGTGTGACGTAGAATTGGCCCCTGTCAGCAATCTGTTCCATCCGAATCATCTGCTTTATACAGCCGTTTCCTCTGAGGCCTGGCACTTGTTCCGGTGGTTCGGATACCCGGGCCGGGCGCTTTTTTTCATGCAGAATCTGAACGCTTTTGTTGGCGCTCTGGCTGTGGCGTTGTTGGGGTGGCTGGTCAGCCGGCGCTATGGCGCTGTGTTGGGGCTTGTCGCCGGCGGGTGTTGGGGGGCGAGTTACGCGCTTTGGTCAGAGGTCACGGATCCGGGATGCTACGCTTGGGCCGCTTTGGCGGCGGTTTTGTTGCTCGGGTTGCTCTTGGAATCGGATCAGGCCGATGCGTTCTGGGTGGGAGCGGGTCATGGGGTCCTGGTGTTGTTTCATCAGATGCTGATCCTGCTCGCGCCTGCTTTTGCCGTTCAGCTGGTAATGCGGCGGGCCCGGCCGTGGCGGGCCCTCCTCGCTTACTCCATGGGACTTCTTCTGACCGTCGGCTTGCCGTATGGCCTCATCGCGACTGTTTTCCATGGGTCTTCCTGGCGGGAAGCGATTTACTGGGCGCTGGGTCCCGGTGGCCCGCCCCCTGGCGTCGCGATCTTGAGTCGTTTTTGGTGGAGTCTGGATTGGGTTCCCAATGTGGTCAACGCCTGGAAGGGACTGGTCGGCAGTCTGCTTTGGTACGAGTTTTCGAAAACATCTTTTGCGGTCGGTTCCATTGTTCTGGCCATCGGCATCGGTGCGTGGACGGGTTGGGTTGTTCGAAAAAGACGCTGGGCCCGGCGAAAGGAGTTATGGTCGTTGCTGATCTGGGTCATCGTTCTGAATGTATTCCTATTTTTCTTCTATACCGGAACAATTCGCTATCGAATTCTTCTCTGGCCGGTTCTTTTGTATCTGGCGGCGATGGCTCTGGCGGAAACCCACCGGCCCTTCGTGTATGGGACCCTTGGATTTCTGGGAGTGCTGGGGATGCTGGTTTTTAACGGATGGCGCGGCCTCCGGCCCTTGAGGCAGGTCCCGCCGGGGTTGGCTTACGTGGAATGGGTTGCGCGGGAGGTGCGAGAGACCGACTTTTTGCTTTTCGCCGGCACCGGTGATTCTTCTGTCCAGAATGTATATATGGCGTACTTCGCCCCCCGCGTTCCCGCCCGTTCCGTTCAGGGATATTTTTTCAGCCATCCCGGAGGGGATATCACGTTTCTGGACCGCCGGGTACGGTTGTCTGTGCTGCAGGGAGGACGATTTTGGGTAGAAAGCAGTTTGTTGGACCCGGCATTCCAGCGCGTTCTGGAGACGGGAGCGCTGCGTCCTGTCCCGCCGGGAACGCTGGCGCGCTGGTTCCGTGCGTACCGGGTTGAAGAGGAGCGGACCGGTCCCGCCGGTTACCGGCTGGCCCGTCTTCGTCCGCTCAAAAAAGTTTTCCAGGCCAGGTAAGCAATCACTGTTTTCGAATCCCGGATTTTACCTTTCTGAATCATCCGCTCCAGCCGGGCCGTCGGCATTTCCACAATTTCCAGGTATTCATCATCGTCGGGGTTGACCTGTGTTTGAACCAGTTCCGTCGCCACGTACACGTGAATGAGTTCATCTGAAAAAGCCGCCGTAGGCCAGAACGCGAGGAGTTTCCGGATTTTCCCGGCGCGAACCCCCGCTTCCTCTTCGAGTTCCCGTTTCACGCACGCCAGCGGGTCCTCCCCCTTGGACAGTTTCCCGGCGGGGATCTCGTAGGTAAAGTCGCCCACGGGGTAGCGGTATTGCTTGATCAAAATGACGCGGTCTTGTTTTGGAAACGCCAGCACTCCCACCGCTCCCGGATGGGTGAGATACTCGCGCTGAGCGGTCTTCCCGTCCGGCAGACGGATGGTATCCGTTCGAAATCCAACCGCGTTTCCTTGATAGTGATGAGCGATTTTTAGAAGATGTTCTTTGTAGCGGTTCGTTAATTTCATCTTCGCTCCCTGTTGTCTGGGGTCGGGTCCATTATAGGATGGTACGAATGGGTTTCCTATGGAAACGTTACCGTGCGCAAGCCTCATGGGGGTTGGTCTGCCTGTTGTTGTCGACCCAATGGTTTCTGTGCGGTCGGCATGCTCTTCAGACTCTCCGGACACTCCAACGAGTTCGAGGGATGACGGATGCGCAACGGTGTGTCCTGATTTGGGGACCGTTTTATCAACAACTTCTGAGGGCTCAGTCCGTCATCCCCGAAAAAGCAACCATCCGGTGGGTCTCCTCTCAGCCGCCCTGGTATGTGGTGTACTATCTGTATCCTCGGTTGCTCTTCTATGGGGCGTTGTCGCTTCAGGAGTTGCCGTCCGTGCGGCGGCGGTTCCCTTCGGAGTGGGTTCTGTCTTTTGTGGACCAGGTCCCCAAGCATTTTGAAATCTATGAACCTTTGCAGGCTTCGAAAGGACCTCGATAATCATGGCGATTGTTGAGCTGATCGAGCAATGGCCCTGGCTTTTTGGAACGGGATCCATCCTTTGGAGTTACGGCTGGTTCCTGGCCAATGTGTGCGGAGTTTCTATGAGGCGAGGGCCCCTTCTCGGCGTGGGGGTTGCTCTGCTCCTGGGAATCGGTGTTTTTTGGGGGCGATCCTTCGCCGTGATCCGCAAGAAAGATGTCCCAGTCGCTTGTCGCCCGATCGAGACCCTGATGGTTCTGCTGATCGCGTCGACGGTTGTTTTTGCGTTCTGGCAGACCGCGCTTCCCATTTATATGTGGGACAGTATTGTCATGTACGCGTTCAAAGCCAAGATTCTTTTTACAGAAGGCACCTTCCGAACGCGGGCTTTTCAGGATTCCTCCCTCTATCACATTAACGCTGATTATCCGCTTCTGCTGTCTTATCTGGAGGCGTCGTATTTCATCCTTCTGGGCCGTGTCGAAGAGCGTTGGATCCGGTTGATTTTTCTGGCCTACTGGCTCGGATGGCTCAGCCTGATCTATCGCGGGTTGCGGCTCCGCTGGCCGCGACCCTGGTCGTTGGCCGGAGTCGCGGGTCTGGCGACCCTTCCGCTTTTTTTCGAAGAATTCATGGGGCAGGCGACTTCCGGTTTTGCGGATATCCCGCTGGCCTTTTATTGGACCGGATTTCTGCTGGCGGTTTTCGGGTGGCGGCAATCTCCCAATCGAACGGATGGCTGGCGGGCCGTCCTTTTCGCCATCGGATGCGCTTTTACAAAAGCGGAGGGGGGACCGCTTTTGGCGATCGCCGGAATCGCGTTCCTGGTGACCGGTCGAGGCCTTCGTCGACGCTTTCTCTGGCTGGCGGTCGTTATCGGAGTCGGGTTGATTCCCTGGTACGTGATTCGATTGACGATTCCGCATAATGCCGCCCACTTCATCCATTGGCCTGCGTTGGCCTGGAGCGAAGCTCTCAATCGCGCGAGATGGATCGGATCTTTCGGCATCCGTGAGTTAGCCAACGTTAACCGATGGGGATTCTTCTGGTTGCTGGTGGTTGGCGGATTCGTGTGGCCTCAACGAAAAGGTTTGGATCTTTCTGGGTCGATGATTTTGGTGTGTATCGTTCTTCTCCAGGTGGGACTTTATTCCTGGGTCTACTTCATTTATCCCGGAGATCTTCGGCTGCTCTTGCCGACGACCCTTCCCAGGCTCTTGATCCATGTCATAGGCCCTCTTGCTTTAGCGGTTGCCTGGCGCTGGCGAACGTTGCCTCTTTGACTGCTTCGACGGATTTTGATAGATTTTTCAAGCACATTTCACTGCCCGGTCGAGGTACAATTATGCTTATGCTGAGAGTTGTTCTAGGATTTTTCCTCGTTTTCCTTGGCCTGGCCTATCTTGTCCATCCCACGATCATTCTCCGGGTGAACGCCTGGATGCGCGAGCGTGTTTTTCGAGACGCCTACGTGTTATTGAACAATCGACGCATCGGCAGCGTTTTACTCCTTCTCGGATTTCTTTTATTCGCCTCGGCGCTGAGGCTTGACCAGTGAATTTAGTTCTCACGGGCGAGCGCGTTTTAGCGGAAACCGGTCGTCGTCTTCCTGGAGCGCAGGCCGAAGCTTTTTTGCTTGCGTCCGAGAGCCGGAATACGGAATGGAGCGAAGGCGCTCCGGAAAACGATGCCTTATCGCAAAGTCAGGGTCTCGGGTTGCGCGTGGTTCATGAAGGACGCTTGGGGTTTGGTTACACCAACCAGCTGACGCTGGATGCGGTCAGTGCCGTGGTGGAGCGGGCCGCGGCCGGCGCGCGCCTTTGTGCGGCGGAACCTTTGCTGGAAATTCCGGAGTCTCCGAAAGCGGCTTCTTCGCCGGTGGAGCTGCAGCTCGTCGATCCGTCCCTGAATTTGGCTTCTTCGGAATCCCGGGCGTCCTTTTTAAAAGAAGTCGAGGCCGACGTGAAGCGGCGTGATCCCCGTTTGGCCAAAGTGCTTCGCGCCAGTTACCGGGAGGGGCGTGTCCGTACCGCGGTCGTCAATAATCGCGGTGTGCGGGTGAGCGGGGAGGGGACCCACGTCAGTTTCGCTCTGGCCTGTGTGGCGGTGGAAGGGAGCGAAACGCAGGTGGGTTATGGTTTTCAGGCGGTCCGGCACCACGCGGATTTGAAAACCGGCTGGGTCGTTGACAAGACCGTTGAGCACACGTTATCGCTCCTGGGGGGGAAACAGCTCCCGTCCGGGCGTTACGATCTGTTGCTGGATCCTTTCGTCGCCGCGGAGATTCTGGAACTGATCGCCAGCGCTTTGCGGGCCGATCAGGTATTGAAGGGAAAATCGTTCCTTGGCGGCAGGGTCGGAGAATCCGTCGGAGCGTCGTGCCTGGATCTGATCGATGATGGGCGTTTGTTGCGCGGGCTCGGCAGTTCACCGTATGATGCGGAGGGACTCCCGACTCAAACGACCGTTTTGATCCGGCAAGGCGTGCTTCAAGGATTTTTGTATGACAGCTATAATGCTCGCCGGGCCGGGAAGCTGTCCAGCGGCAATGCCGGACGGGCCTCTTACAAAAGCGTTCCGGGACCGGAAGAGACCAATTTTTATTTGAAGCCCGGCACCCAATCGCCCGAGACGCTCGTGTCGAGCAGCCGTTCGGGGATTTACGTCCGCAGCGTGATGGGGCTGCATACCGTTGATGTCATCTCGGGCGATTTCTCGCTCGGGGTCATGGGCGAGCGGATTGAAAACGGCCGCCGGACGCACGGGGTTCGCGGCGTCACCATCGCCGGCAATCTGTTGGATCTGATGAAGAACGTGACCGCGGTGGGGTCGGATCTGATTTTTTCAGGGTCGGTGGGATCGCCCACCCTCTGCATTCGCGATATATCCGTAGGAGGCGCCTAAATGAAAGTATCAGGAGACACGCAGCTTTTCGGCATCATGGGATGCCCGATCGAGCATTCGCTTTCGCCGGTCATGCATAACGCCGCTTTTGAGGCCCTGGGGATCCGCGCGGTGTACGTGCCCTTCCTCGTCAAACCGGAAGAACTCGGGAAGGCGACGATGGCCTTGCGCGCGCTGGGAGTCTCCGGCGTGAACGTGACGGTGCCGCACAAGGGAGCGGTCATTGAGTTTTTGGATGAAATCGACCAGTCGGCCAAGCAGATCGGAGCCGTGAACACGATCGTACAGAAGAATAAACGCCTTCATGGCTACAACACGGATGGCGCCGGGTTTATCCTGTCTCTGCGAAAAGACGGTCATTTTGATCCGGAGGGGAAAAAGGTTGTGATTTTAGGGGCCGGCGGCGCGGCCAGCGCGGCCGCGATGTCTTTAGCCGAAGCTGGTGTGCGGCGGATCGTCATCGCCAATCGCAACAAAACGCGCTCCGAGATCCTGGCCAAGCGGGTCCTGCGCCATTTTGACCGCGAGACGCTTCCGGTGGCTCTGGATGAATCCCGGGCGCTCTACTGGCTGATGAAGGAAAGCGACCTCTTGGTGAACGCCACCTCCGTCGGGCTCGTCGGGAACGAGCGGCTCAATATCAATCCGAACGGTCTGCACCGGAAACTCTTTGTGTTTGATCTGGTCTACCGGGAAACCGCGCTTCTGAAGATGGCCAAGCGGCGCGGGTTGAAAACACTGGACGGCCTGGGCATGCTCGTGTCCCAGGGGGCGCGTTCCTTCGAGCTCTTCACCGGCAAGCGGGCGCCGTTTCGCGTGATGAGAAACGCGGCGGAGCAAGCATTGAAGTTCAGAAAATAAACCAGACGCGTCATTCCCCGCGGTCTCTGGCGGGGAATCCAGAATCAGCACGGCTCTGTGGATCCCCTGCCTGGGGCCGCAGGGGATGACGGAGGGGTCAAAATTTATGATGCGATATTTGACAGCAGGGGAATCTCACGGCCGTTCACTCACCGCCATCCTGGAAGGGATGCCGGCGGGGGTGGCGGTTACGGAAGAGGACATTCGGAAGGACCTGGCCCGCCGCCAGAAAGGGCATGGCCGCGGCCCGCGCATGGCCATCGAAGCCGACCGCGTCCAGATCACCAGTGGTGTTCGCTGGGGAGAAACGCTGGGGTCGCCCATTACACTCGTCATCGAGAATAAGGATTGGGAGAAGTGGCAGAAGCTGCTTTCCGTTGATCCGGCGGATCGCGACGACTCCAAGCGCGTGATCAAACCGCGCCCGGGCCACGCGGATCTGGTTGGGATGCTGAAATACGACCGGCGCGACGCGCAGGATATCCTGGAACGGGCTTCCGCGCGGGAGACCGCGGTTCGTGTGGCGGTCGGCGCGGTTTGCCGAAAGCTGCTGGAGGTTTTCGGCATCCAGGTGTATTCGTTCGTCCGGGAACTGGGCCCGCATCATCTGGATCTTTCGACGCTGCAGAGCCTGAGTCCAAAGGATCTGATCGCGGCTACGGAACAATCCCCGGTCCGTTGTCCGGACGCGGGACTGAGCGCCAAGATGGTCGAAGAAATCGAAACGGCCAAGTCTGCGGGGGATACACTGGGCGGTATTTTCACCGTGATCGTGGATGGATGCCCGGCGGGTCTCGGCAGCCACGTGCAGGGAGACCGTAAGCTGTGCGCGCGTCTGGCCGGAGCATTGATGTCCATTCAAGCCATCAAAGGTGTGGAGATCGGGCTTGGGTTTGAGGCCGCCCGGCAGCGCGGCAGCCAGGTCCATGATGAAATCCTTCATGACCCGGCGCGAGGGTATTACCGGGGCTCCAATAATGCCGGTGGTTTCGAGGGCGGCATGACCAACGGGGAGCGCCTCGTTCTGTCCGCGGCGATGAAGCCGATCGCCACGCTGATGAAGCCGCTTCAGTCGGTGAATGTGGAGACCAAAGAACCCTTCAAAGCGGAAGTGATCCGCTCGGATGTAACCGCGGTTCCTGCCGCTGGAGTCGTGGGAGAGGCGGTTGTCGCTTTCGAAGTCGCTAACGCCCTCTGCGAAAAATTCGGCGGGGATTCCTTACGGGAAATGAAAGACAACTTCGACCGGTATGCGGCTCATGTCCGGAAACGATAGGAGAGCCATTCCCATCGGTGTACCCTCTCATCATCCCCCGCGGTTGTTGGCGGGGGATCCATCATGCCGTGCCAGCATCTCCGACAAAAGAATAGATTCCCCGCCAGTGGCCGCGGGGAATGACGATCGAGGGGTAGTTGCGGAGCATCGTGCATGAATATCGTCTTAACAGGTTTTATGGGGACGGGGAAAACCGCTGTCGGACGTCATCTGGCGGAACGCCTGAAGGCTTCTTTCCATGACGTGGATGCGCTGATCGTCAAGCGGGCGGGAAAACCTGTGGCTCAGATTTTTGCCGAAGAGGGCGAACCCGCGTTCCGGGAGCTGGAACGCCAGGTGATCGCTGAGTTGGCGACCAAAGACCATGCGGTGATCGCCACGGGGGGCGGGGCTTTGGTCGACTCCGCGAACCGGACCGCGCTGGAACGCTCGAGCCTTCTGGTCTGCCTGACCGCGCGCACCGGAACGCTCTTGGAACGGCTGAAAGACGATGTCACGCGGCCGCTTCTGGCGGGCGAAGATCTGTCAGCGAAAATCGAACGTCTGATGAAAGAACGGGAATCCGTCTACGCCGCCTGCAGGTATCAGGTGGCGACGGATGGCAAAACTATCGCCGAAGTCGCCGGCGATATCCTTCAGAAAGTGGAATCCCAATGGCCGAACGGATGAATCAGCCGATCTCGCTTCAAGTCTGTGATCAGACCTCCGAAATCTGGGTGGGGCAGCCGTTGTCCCGGTTCGTCTCGCATCTTGCTCATCAGGCGGCTGTTTCGGGGACCCAGGTCGGGATTATCTGCGATGCCGCGGTCGCTTCCTCCTACGGGAAGGCGTTGAAACGTGAGCTGATCAAGGCGGATTTTGCCGCGGAGCTGTTCGTCGTGCCTTCCGGAGAAAAATCCAAATCCCTGGCCCAGGCCAGCCGGCTTTACCGGCTTCTGGCCCGGCGCCGCTTTGAACGCCGTTCCTGGCTGATCGCGGTGGGTGGAGGAGTTGTGGGGGACCTCACCGGGTTTGTGGCCGCCACGTATTTGCGCGGGATTCAGTACGTTCAGATGCCGACCACGCTCCTCGCGCAGGTGGATTCTTCGATCGGCGGGAAAACAGGGGTGGATCTCCCGGAAGGGAAAAACCTGGTCGGTTCTTTTTGTCAGGCGAGGATCGTGTGGATCGATCCGACTCTGCTTCGGACGCTTCCGAAAGAGCATTGGCGTAATGGTTTAGCCGAGGTCATTAAGTACGGGGCGATCTATGACGCCAAGCTTTTCAGCACGCTGGAAGAAAAAATCGATATTTTGAAAAAAGGTTACTCCCCACTCTGGATGTCCATTATTGCCCGGTGCGCGGAGATTAAAGCGGAGATTGTTCAGGACGACCCGGTAGAGATCAAGGGAAAACGCGCCATTTTAAATTTCGGCCATTCCGTGGGACATGCCATTGAAGCGGCTGGCGGATACAAGACCACCCTTCATGGAGAAGCTATTTCCATCGGGATGTTTGTCGCCGGCTACCTCTCGTCGCAGATGGGGCTTCTGGAGCCGGTGGATCGTATCCGGTTGGGAACCCTTCTGACCCAGGCCGGCCTGCCTTCGCGCGTCAAACGACCGATTCCCCGCGAGCAGCTGATGCAGTTCCTGGCCCGGGACAAGAAAGTGGAAGACGGAATCGTAAAATTTGTTCTCCTGCAGTCCCTGGGCAAAGCCGTCAGCTGCCAGACCGTCCCGCCCGACCTCCTCGACCCCGCCCTCGCCGCGTCGGGGTTGTAGGGAAGCAGAGAGGCGTTCCTGCCGAACGGCTTTCCGAACAATCACCGACTGACCGGGCGCGCAAATTATTTCTGATTATGTGGTTGTTGTAACCGAATGGGCCGTCCGGATGGCCAGCCGGCCGCCCCTACGTTCCTGTCCTTTTTGTCTATGGTTGCAATATGCAACCTGAGAGGGGCGGTGAGGTTTCAAGGTCACAAATTGTGACCTTGAAAACGCGCATTGTTTTGGATGTATTCCCTCAATTTGTCCAGTTCAACTTCATTTCTGATTACGCGGTCGTTGTAACCTCTCTGCCACACCTTTTCACCTGGGGTGCCTCGTAAATCATTGATGCATTTGGTGGTGGTGGCCTTGAATTGAGCGATGACGGACCCCAATGTTCTGGGTTGTCGATGTAACGTTTTGGCGGGCGCACAGCGGTGCGCCCCTACAGTTCCCATGTCCCGGTGGATGTCCATATCGATGATCAGGATCGCATGGAAATGATCCGGCATAATGGTCCAATCGTCCAGATAAACACCCGGTCGTATTAATGGCGGACGTAACCATTCCTCCCTGACAATTAATCCGGCATCAGACAATTGAACAGCGTTATTCAGAATCCTGCCAAACAGCGGTTGGCGGCCAATTGCAACCAGGGAAACAAAATATGCCCCTGATTGTCCATAATCGAACAATGGCATTCGGGTGGATAAACGATGCGGATAAATACGATCCATTGGGTATGTTGGGGCGCACCGCTGTGCGCCCGCCATGCTGCCCGCCCAGGAATGAAAGGGTGCCCCTAACCATTGGATGGGCATGCGGTCAGAATATTCATGATGACGTCCGTGTTCATTTTCCCCGTTTGACACGGGGGATGACACATTACACAATACACAGCAGCCGGACCGCCTGAGGGGGTCAAACCATGAAAAACGAGCTTTTATCGTTGTTGAAGAAATCCTCACCGTTGCTGGTGGCCTCGCTGGATGGGGATGATCTGCCCTATTTGCTGGAGCAGGCGCGCTCCGAGCGGGCCGATATCGTGGAGATCCGCCTGGACCTCTGGGGCAATTTCTTCCGGGACGACATGCTCGATAAGATGGCCCGTTTTAAGGCAAAAATCGGCATCCCCATGCTCGTGAGTTTCCGCGGCGGCCATCCTTTCCCGAAATGGTGGCAGCCGGTCCATTGGCGGGCGCTCGCGCATGCCGCTATGATCGATGTCGAGTGGAATCCCAAATACTCCTGGCGCGACATTCTCAAGAACGCCGGCCGCTATAACCTGGCCTTGATGATTTCGCATCACGACTATACCGCCACCCCGACGGAAGCCAAACTGCTGAAACTGGCGAAGGCGGCCTATGCCAAGAAAGCTGATATCGTCAAAATCGCAACGCGCGTTACGGTGGAGGAAGATGTTCGCACGCTCCTGCAGGTGAGCGCCCGGCTGGGCGCTAAAAAACAGGTGGCGGTCATGGGAATGGGGCCGCTGGGGACGGTTTCGCGCCTGGCGATGCCGATTTTCCACACGTGCCTGATCTATGGATACATCGGTACGCCTACCGCCAGCGGCCAGCTGTCTTACCGGGACCTTCAGGAGCGCATCCGCGCGCTCTATCCGCATTACGAGGAAGGTTTTCAGGAACGCCAAGCCCGCCTTCTCAGTGCCAGCCTCGTTTAGCATGCCGAAAGCGCTGGTTTCGCATCACCTCAATTTCCAAAAGCGTCTCAAAATCCTGAAAGTTGACGCTTATTGGGTGACCCATGTCCCGGATTTGTTTTACCTGGCCGGTTTCTCGAGCGAAGGTTGCTGGGGACTCGTGGGCCGGCGACAAGCGATCATGCTGACTCCGGCCCTTGTGGCTGAGCAGGCCTCGGCCATCGCCACGGAGTTTAAAATTAGGACCGTCAAGAAAGCCCGGGATGTCTATGGGATGGTGGTCGAGCTGGCGATTCGAAACAAGTGGCGAACGATCGGGTACGACCCGTCCCGCACCGTGGAAACATACATTCAGGCGATTCGCAAGGCATCTGGCCGCCGGTTGAAGTGGGTCCCGATCCCCTCGGCCATAGCTTCCTTGCGCATCAAAAAAGATCCAGAGGAAATCCGGGCGATGCGCCGGGCCGGACATCTTGTGGTGAAGGGGTTCAACCATATCCGGAAGATCGCCAGGCCTGGGATGCGGGAGTGTGATCTGGCAGCTGAATTTGAAGCCTATATCCGTAAGAACGGCGCGACCAAATCATCGTTCGATTCGATTGTGGCTTCCGGCAAAAATGCCGCTTATCCGCACTACATTACCGGAAACCGGATTTTGCGGAAAAATGATGTTGTTTTGTGTGATTTAGGTGTTCTGGTGGATGGCTACTGCTCTGACTTGACCCGTACCTTCTTTTTGGGTAGGATATCCCCCTTGGGTCAGAAGATATACAGCGTTGTCGTACAGGCCCAGCGTTCCGCTATCCAAGCTGTCAAGCCAGGTGTAAGAACCGCCCAGATCGACCGCATCGCCCGGGATGAAATCGAGCGAGCCGGATATGGGCGGCGTTTCATTCATAGCACCGGCCATGGCGTAGGGATCGAGATTCACGAGGCACCCTCGGTGGGGCCAGCCAGTCAAGAGGTTCTGGAACCCGGCATGATCATTACGGTTGAGCCGGGTATTTATCTGCAGGGATTCGGTGGTGTGCGGATCGAAGACACCCTGCTGGTCACCCGGACCGGATGTGAAATTTTAACGAAATAAGAAGGTATTTTTATGTTAGAGCCCGTTGATTTTAGAAATGGTTTGATCATCGAATACGAAGGCACGCCCTACCAGATTTTATGGTTTCAAAACCACAAAACCGCGATGTCGCATGCCATCATGCGCGTCAAATTCAAGAACCTCTATACGGGGTCGATCCTTGAGCGGACTTTCAAACAGGCGGACCGCTTTAAAGAGATCATCCCGACCAAGCGGAAGAAGCAGTTCCTCTACGTCGACGGCGATATGTACCATTTCATGGACATGGAAACCTTCGAACAACTGTCCTATCCGAAGGAAAAGCTGGGAGACATGGCCCAGTATTTGACCGAAAACCTGGAAGTCGAAGCGCTTTATCTCGATGATAAGTTCCTTTCGATTGCGCTTCCCACGTCGGTTGAGATGAAAGTCTCCTCCACCGTGCCGGGGATCAAGGGCGACTCCGTCTCCAATATGATGAAGCCAGCGACCCTTGAGACCGGGGTTGAAATACAGGTCCCGCTCTTCGTCAAAGAAGGAGATTCGATCCGTGTGGATACCCGCACCGGCGAGTATCTGTCCCGGGCCTAATTTGGAGCCGTCATCCCCCGCGGACTCTGGCGGGGGATCTAGCAACCAATGATGGATCCCCGACAGTGGCTTTCGGGGATGACGGAAGAAAAATGATTATGGAACCCACGATGCTGAAAAAGCAGCTGAAGGAGCTTCTGGAGTTCGCTCAAAAGACTGACCTCCAGGAAGTGGTCTGGGAGAAGAAGGATGCTCAGATCAGCTTCCGGCGAAGCGGAGCCTCTACCCGGGGGTTGGATGCGCCAGCGCCATCCGCTTCACGGGTGCCGGCGAAGCCCGCGAAATCATTTGAGCCCATGACCATCAAATCCACTATGGTCGGGACCTTTTACCGTTCGGATTCTCTGGATCGTCCACCACTGGTGGTGGAAGGAACCATTGTCAACGCCGGGCAGCCGGTGGCCGCCATCGAAGCGATGAAAATTATGAAGGACGTGGTCGCTCAGTCCCCCTGCCGGATTGTCAAAGCGCTGGTCGCCAACGGGCATGCCGTGGAGTATGGGCAGCCCCTCTTTGAAGTGGAGCCTGCACCGGACAATGTTTAAGAAAATACTTATCGCGAACCGGGGGGAAATCGCCGTCCGGATCATCCGGACGTGCCGGGAGATGGGCATCCGGACGGTGGCGGTGCATTCCGAGCCTGATCGTTACAGCCGCCATGTTCAGATCGCGGATGAATCGGTTTGTATCGGTCCGGGGCCGGCGACGGAAAGCTATCTCAATATCCCGAACATCATCTCGGCGGCAGAAATCTCCGGGGCGGACGCGATCCATCCGGGGTACGGCTTTCTGGCGGAAAATACCTACTTTGCCGATGTGTGCGAGTCCTGCCATATCCATTTTATCGGTCCTTCGAAAGAAGCGATCGAACGCATGGGCGACAAGGCGGCGGCGCGTGAAACCATGCACAAAGCCGGGGTCCCCATTATTCCAGGTTCGGATGGGCCGGTATCTCTGGAAGATCCAGGACTCCCGAAGCTGGCCCGCAAGATCGGTTATCCCGTCATTGTGAAAGCGGTCGCCGGCGGCGGGGGCAAGGGCATGCGGGTGGTCAAGAACGAAGCCGAGCTGATTCCGGCGATTCAGGTCGCCCAGGCTGAAGCCAAAGCAGCTTTCGGCAACGGCGATGTTTATATTGAAAAGTATCTGGAAAGGCCCCGGCATATCGAATTTCAAATTGTAGCCGATTGCAAAGGACATGTGGTTTATCTGCCGGAACGCGAGTGTTCCATCCAGCGGCGTCACCAGAAGCTAATCGAAGAAAGCCCGTCGCTGGCCGTGGATTCCAGCCTGCGGCGGAAGATGGGCAAGGCCGCCCGCCGTGCCGCGGAAGCCGTGAATTATGTGACGGTCGGAACGGTGGAGTTCCTATTGGACCCACGCGGGGAGTACTATTTTCTCGAGATGAATACCCGGATCCAGGTCGAACATACCGTTACGGAAATGGTCACGGGCCTTGATCTGGTCAGAGAGCAGATCCGTCTGGCGGCCGGTGAACGGATTACCTACGACCGGGACGATTTCCCGCTCCTGGGTCATGCCATTGAAGTGCGTATTAATGCGGAGGATCCGGACCACGATTTCCGTCCTTCTCCGGGCACCATCAAGCAGGTCCTATTCCCGGGGCCTCCGGGGGTCCGGGTGGATACGCACATTTACGCCGGCTATGCCATTCCGACTTACTATGATTCGCTTCTGGCCAAGCTGATCGTATTGGGAACCAATCGGGACGAGGCGATCCGCCGGATGCAGCGCGCCCTCTCGGAGTTCACGATTGAAGGGGTGAAGACCACTCTGCCGCTGTTCGCCAGGATCATGCAGCATGAGGTGTATCGCAAAGGCGAGGCCTATACGGATTTTATCGCCAAGTATATGATGGAAAACGTCAACGGAGCGAAATAACGATGCCCTATTCGATCGCGGATCATCTTCGTCAGACCGCTTCGGTTCAGACGCGCATGGCCGAGCAGCTGGCGGAAGTTGAGCAGCTCGCGGACCGTCTCTGCCGCGCGCTGCAGGCGGGTAAAAAACTGGTTGTTTTCGGTAACGGCGGGAGCGCGGCGGACGCCCAACATTTCGCGGCCGAAATCATCGGACGTTTTGAAAAGGAACGACAGGCTCTGCCGGCGGTCGCTTTAACCACCGACACCTCCATTTTGACGGCGATCGGCAATGATTACTCCTACGACGAAGTCTTCGCCCGCCAGGTTCAGGGGCTGGTTCAATCGGGCGATGTGGTCGTGGCGATTTCAACCAGCGGGAACTCCCGCAGTATCTTGCGCGGAGTGGAGGAATCCCGCCGTCGCGGCGCCTGGGTCGCCGGCCTGACGGGGATGTCGGGCGGCAAGTTGAAGGATGTTGTGGATTGCTGCATTCGCGTTCCCTCTCAACGCACGGCGCATATCCAGGAAACGCACATTGCTCTTATCCACGCGCTCTGCGCGCGGGTGGATGAGGTGTTCCTCCCCGCGAGCGTCTAACGCGTTCGATTTTTCCATGACCTCCACATCTCGGAGTAAAGTATTTTCAGCCACAGCCCTTGCCCGACGGCTTCGCCGGCGGGGCGGCCGCGTTGTTTTTACGAATGGGGTTTACGATTTGATTCACGCCGGTCACGTCACGCTTCTCCAGAAGGCCAGGGCCCTGGGGGATTGCCTGGTCCTGGGGCTCAATTCAGATCGGTCCGTGCGTCGCCTCAAGGGACCGAAGCGCCCCCTCTGTTCGCAAGCGGACCGAGCCAAAGTCTTAGCCGCTCTGGAAGCGGTGGATTACATTGTTTTTTTCGAGGAAGACACCCCGCATGAGCTTTTGAAAAAGCTTCGGCCCGCTATCCTGGTCAAGGGGGGCGATTACCGTGCCGATGAAATCGTCGGCCGGGACCTGGTCAAAAAAGTCGTGCGCATCCCGCTTGTGCCGGGACGCTCCACGACCAACACCATTTCAAAGATTTTAAAGGCTTATGGGAAGAGATAAGGAAGGTGTCTGGCGTCTGTTGGACGCCAACGCCAACCGGTTACGCGAAGGCCTGCGAGTCATCGAAGATACAGCGCGCTTTGTGCTGAACCGGCCGGGTGCCGCGAAAGCGTTTCGAGCCCTGCGCCACGAATTCGACGGGCTGATTCGAGGCCACTATCATCCGCTGGTGAGTCACCGCGATGTTGAGCAAGATCCTGGACGGACCAATCTCTCTAAGTCGTACCGGGACGGGGTTCCCGAACTGGTGGTCGCCAATATCAAACGCTGCGAAGAAGCGTTACGGGTCTTTGAGGAATATGGACGGGTTCTTTCCCCGCGTGCGGTCAGCACCGCCCAAAAACTGCGGTTTCGGGTATACCAATGGGAAAAACGATTGCTCCCCCGACGTTGATTAAACGCTTCATCGCCTCCCGGTTGTATGTGATCACCTGTCCTCCGGCGGGTGGAACGGAAGGCTACGAACCGATGGTGACGGCGGCCTGTGAGGGGGGCGCGGACGTGGTACAATTTCGCGACAAGCTCCTCAGCGGCCGAGAGCGGTACGCGGTAGCATTGCGCTTGAGGCACATCTGCTCCGCGCGGAACGTTCTTTTTATTGTGAATGACAGCCTGGATCTGGCCCTGGCCGTGGGGGCCGATGGGGTTCATCTGGGACAGGAGGATCTGCCGTTGCCGGCCGCCCGTGAATTGATCGGGAGAATGACCCGGCGGGAGTTTCTCCTCGGGTGTTCAACCCATCGTTTATCCCAGGCTTTGGAAGCCGAGCGGCAGGGCGCAGACTATATCGGAATCGGCCCTGTATTTGCGACGCCGACGAAGCCTTCGGTTGAACCGGTGGGGCTGCAGCTCGTGCGCGAGGTCACGGCCCGGATCCGCATCCCGCAGGTGGCGATTGGCGGGATCAGCGCCGAAAACATCCAGCAGGTCTTAGCGGTCGGTGCCCGGCGCGTGGCGGTGGTGCGGGCGGTCTGCGGGACAATGGATATCGCAGCAGCCACAACGTACCTGAAATCAATTTTAGAGAACCAAAAATATTAAGAATGAGTCGAGGAATTATGAAGCAACGAATCACAGTACAAATCCCCGCCACCAGCGCCAACCTGGGTCCCGGGTTTGACGTTCTGGGTGTGGCGCTGCATCACTTTAACGAGGTTACATTTGAGGCGCATGGTTCCGGATGGTCTCACCATCGGATCCATTTTCCGCTTTCGATTCGGATCGAGGGGGAAGGACAGGACACCTTGCCCCGCAATGACTCCAACCTGGTGTTGAAGTCCGCCCTGAAAGTGTTTAAGCGCGTGAAGCGCTGGCCGAAGTCCCTTGACGTGCGGATGGTGAACCGGATCCCGCTGTCTCGGGGTCTCGGTTCAAGCGCTGCCGCTGTTCTGGGGGGTCTTTCTGCGGCCAATGCCCTGCTCCATAAGCCGCTCTCCGATCAGGATATTTTAGAGATGGCGGTCCGGATGGAAGGCCACGCTGATAATGTCGTGCCGGCCATGGTCGGCGGATTTTGCGTGTCAGGGCTGATCGATCAACGGGTCCGTTATTTGAAATTTCCGGCGCCGGCCAACCTTCATGCCGTCATTTACTCGCCGGCCCGTCCATTGGCGACCTCGCAGTCGCGCCGTGTCCTGCCCCGCCGGGTTCCTTTTACGGCGGCGGTGTTCACCTCTTCCCGGGTCGCATTTCTGATCGGGGCGATTCTTCAGCGCCAGTATGATTTGTTGGGGTTTGCCATGGAGGACATTCTGCACCAGCCGACACGGTCCCACCTGGTGCCCGAACTCAATGACGTCATTCAGGCGGCTCGAAAAGCCGGCGCCTGGGGTGCGGCGCTTTCCGGCGCGGGATCTTCCATCATCGCTTTGACCCCTCCGGGGACGGTGGCCCGGCGCGTTGCCAATGCCATGAAACATGCGTTTCGTGTCCGCCGGCTGGAAAGCCGTTTCCTGGATCTGGCGCTGGACAATACGGGGATTCGCATCCGATGAAAAAGCTGGTGGTGATGAAATTCGGCGGCAGTTCCGTGGCCGATGCCGGCAAGATCAAGCATGTGGCCGGCCGTGTGATTGAGAAAAAGAAAGCCGGTTTTGGAGTGGTCGTCGTGGTCTCCGCGCCCGGCGACATGACCGATGACCTGATCGAGATGGCGCAGGAGGTTTCCGACGACCCGTCGCCGCGCGAGCTGGATATGCTTCTGGCCACAGGCGAGCAGGCTTCGATCGCCCTTTTGTGCATGGCCCTGCACTCCCAGGGGCACGATGCCATTTCGCTCACCGGGCCGCAGGCGGGGATTTTTGCGGATATGGACCATACGCGGGCCCGCATCACCGATATCCAGCCCAAGAAGGTTCGCGAGCAGTTGACCCGGAAACGCATCGTGGTGGTCGCTGGTTTTCAGGGCCTTAATGCGAACGAGGATATAACAACGTTGGGTCGCGGAGGAAGCGATTTGACCGCGATCGCCCTGGCCGCTGCACTCCAGGCGGATTTGTGCGAGATTTTTACGGATGTCGAGGGGGTTTATACCACCGATCCACGGGTGGTGCCGGACGCGCGCAAGCTGAACGAAATCTCTTATGACGAGATGCTCGAGCTGGCCGGATCCGGCGCTCAGGTGATGCAGGGCCGCTCGGTAGAGGTGGCTAAGAAATTTGGTGTGGTTTTCGAGGTCCGATCGACGTTTTCCAAGGCGTCCGGAACCCGAGTCCATCAGGAGGTTTCTCAAATGGAAGACGTCGTTGTGTCAGGGATCGCGTTTGATCGCAAACAAGCCAAAATCTCGATGGTGGATGTGCCGGACCGTCCAGGCGTGGCCGCCTCCATTTTTGGCGCGCTGGCCAAAGCGGGTGTGAACGTCGACATGATCATCCAATCTGAGGCCCGCGAGGGGACTAACGATATATCCTTTACGGTGAGCGAAGGAGAAGTCAAAAAAGCCCTCTCCGCGCTCGACCTGGTCAAGCACAAGCTCGAAGCCAAGGAACTCGCCTCCGACACAACCGTGGCCAAAGTCGCGGTGGTCGGAGTCGGGATGCGTAGCCACCCCGGGGTAGCGTCCCGCATGTTCCAGGCGCTGGCGGATCACAAGATCAATATCCAGATGATCTCCACGTCGGAGATTAAAATCTCCTGCATCATCAGCCGCTCTAAAGTGGAAGACGCAGTCAAGGTGCTGCATCAGGAGTTCGGGTTGGGAAAAACAGTCAAAAACCGTTGAGAAATGCCATGACCTCTATTCGATTATTCGATACCACGCTGCGTGATGGTTCCCAAGCCGAGGGGATTTCCTTCTCGACCAAGGATAAGCTGCGTATTCTCCAGGCGCTGGATCATCTGGGGATTCATTACATTGAAGGCGGCTGGCCGGGGAGCAATCCCAAGGACAACCAATTCTTTGCCGAGGCGCGTCAACTGAAGCTCAAACAGGCGCGCCTGACCGCTTTCGGTTCGACCCGCCGCAAAGGGATCCGTGCTTCGGAAGATGCCAACTTACAGGCGATTGTGCGGGCGAAAGTTCCGGTTTCCTGTATTTTCGGAAAAACCTGGGATCTCCATGTCGCGCGGGCGTTGAATACGACGCTGGACGAAAATCTCCGGATGATCCGGGATTCCGTCGTTTATCTGAAGTCTAAAAAGTTGGAAGTCATTTATGACGCCGAGCATTTCTTCGACGGCTATCGCGCCAATCCCGGCTATGCCTTGAAAACATTGGAAGCGGCTCTGGCCGGAGGCGCGGACAATCTCACGCTTTGCGATACCAATGGCGGGTCGATTCCTCGACAGATCTCCGCCGCTGTGGAGGCGGTCCGCGAAGCCTTTCCGCGGGCTTCTCTGGGAATCCATTGTCACAATGACTCCGGCTGCGCGGTCGCCAACACGGTGGCGGCGGTCGAGACGGGTGTGACGCTCGTTCAGGGGGTGATGAATGGTTTCGGGGAACGCTGCGGGAACGCCGACCTGGCGGTGGTTATCCCGGATCTGCAGCTGAAACTGGGGTATCCGGTCCTTTCGGACGATCAATTGCGTTCACTAACCGAGACCGCACATGCTGTTGCTGAAATCGCCAACATTGTGCCGAATGATCGGCAGCCTTACGTCGGGCATTCGGCTTTCGCTCATAAAGGCGGTGTGCATGTGTCGGCGCTGGCCCGGCATGTCGCCACCTACGAGCACATCGACCCGGCCTTGGTCGGGAATCAAAGACGCATTCTGATTTCCGAACTCTCCGGCAAGAGCAACGTTTTGATGAAGAGCAAAGGGATTCAGAAAGAATTGTTCCGGGACGGGAAGGCGACTCAGGTTGTCCTGGACGCGCTGAAGAAAAAAGAACTGGAAGGCTATCACTATGAAGGGGCGGAAGCGTCATTTGATCTCCTGGTTGAGAAAGCCTTGGGACGCTACAAGCCGGCTTTTGAATTGGAAAGTTTCCGGGTTTCTGTCGAAAACGGAGACTCCGAAGGTCTGGTGACCGAAGCCACGGTGAAGCTGAAGGTGAATGGCCGCAGCGACCACACGGTGGCCGAAGGGGACGGACCGGTCAACGCCCTGGATAACGCGTTGCGCAAAGCGCTGGAGAAGTTTTACCCGTCGATCAGGGACATGGCGTTGACGGATTATAAGGTTCGCGTCATTGATGCTGCCGCCGGTACAGCGGCCAAAGTCCGCGTTCTGATCGAGTCGCGGGATCCGCAGGATGAATGGACCACGACCGGGGTTTCAACAAATTTGATTGAAGCCTCCTGGATGGCGCTGGTGGATGCCATTGAGTATAAACTCTTTAAAGAAGCGGTAAAACGTCGAAAATAAGAGCTGAATCGATTACTTGCTATAATAAGAGAGAAAACACGTGCCCGACAGCGAGAATCCGAACCGGCGAAATCCTTTCCGGCTGATTGTTACCAAAGAAACACAGCTGCGTGTCCTCTGGCTGGTGGGGGTAAGCATCTTCTTTTCCATGGCTGTCGCGGTGACTTTGGCTTTCTGCATGGAGGAGTGGATTTGGGCGGTGGCGGTCGGTCTGGCCATTGGAGCCTTTGTGTCGCTCTGGGTTTCGCGAAGCATCGCCGGCCCTTATTACCGGATTGAAAAAGATCTTGAGGTTCTCTTAAGCGGCGCCGCCAGCGGCAAGATGATTCGCCTGCGTCCCGACGACCCGCTGCAGCATCTGGCCAATCTGATCAATGTTTTGATTGAGCGCACCCATTCAGCGCCATAAAAGGATTCTGACGCATGGAAAACAATAACGGCAGTCACGCGCTGTCCCGAACCATCTCCGTTCTCGTCGAGAACAAGTTTGGGGTCCTGGCCCGCATCGCCACACTTTTCGCGGCCCGCGGGTACAATATCGACAGCCTGGCGGTCGGCGAGACCGAAGATGCTTCTGTTTCCCGGATGACGATTGTCGCTTCCGGCAATGAGGCGGTTCTCGAGCAGGTGGAAAAGCAGCTCAATAAGCTCATTGATGTGATCAAAGTCACGACCTTCACCGGCGAAAAGCACATCGAGCGCGACCTGGCGCTGATCAAGGTGAAGTCGGACAAAACGAACCGCAGCGAAATTTATCAGATCGTGGATATCTTTCGCGCCAAGATTATTGACGTGGCCTCGGATTCCCTGATAATCGAGATGACGGGTGATGAGGAAAAAATTCAGGCGCTGGAAGCGCTGTTGCGGCCTTTCGGAATCAAAGAAATGGTCCGAACCGGGATCATTGCCATGGCCCGTGGTACTAAGAAAAAAGACTAAGGAGTCTATTTATGGTGGCTAAGGTTTATTACGACAAGGACGCGGATTTCGGTTTATTGAAGGGGAAGAAGATCGCCATGCTGGGCTATGGCTCGCAAGGGCATGCCCATGCGCTGAATTTGCGTGACTCCGGGGCGGTTGTTGTGATCGGAACCCGTAAAGGTGGCAAGACCTGGGATCTGGCCAGCGGCCATGGGTGGGCGCCCTGTACCGTCTCAGAGGCCGTCAAAGATGCGGATTGGGTCCAGATGCTTCTCCCGGATACCGCTCAGGCGCAGGTTTGGCAGGATGAAGTCGCTCCCAACATTAAGAAAGGGGCGGCCCTGGGTTTCTCGCACGGTTTCAACATTCATTTTAAGACAATTGTTCCGCCGTCTCATCTGGATGTGGTCATGGTAGCTCCAAAAGGCCCCGGACATCTGGTCCGCCGGACGTTCGAAGAGGGCGGCGGAACCCCGGGACTCGTCGCCGTATTCCAGGATGCGACGGGGAAAGCCAAACAGCTGGCGTTGGCCTATGCCCGAGGCATCGGTTGCACGCGTGCCGGGACGCTGGAGACCACTTTCAAGGAAGAAACCGAGACCGATCTTTTCGGCGAGCAGGTGGTGCTTTGCGGTGGTCTGGTTGAATTGATCAAAAACGGCTTTGAGACGCTGGTGGAAGCCGGTTATCAGCCGGAATCGGCTTATTTTGAGTGTTTGCATGAGGTGAAGCTCATTGTCGACCTCATTTACGAAGGCGGAATCGATTGGATGAACCACTCCATTTCCGACACCGCCAAGTACGGAGAGTTTACGCGGGGCCCGCGGATCATTTCGCCAAAAACCAAGGAAGAAATGAAAAAGATCCTGGGCGAGATTCAGTCCGGCGCCTTTGCAAAGGAATGGATCGCCGAAGACAAGGCGGGCCGTAAGAATTTCACGCGGATGAAGGAAGCCTATGCCGCGCATCCGATTGAAAAGGTCGGATCGGTTCTGCGCGCCATGATGCCCTGGCTCAAAAAACGGGGGATGGACCGCCAGAAATAAGCCATGCGAATCGCCAAGGCCGGCTGGCCCTTTATTCTAGGATGCTTGTTCATCGGCGCGGTCATCGCGGCGTTGGCTCATGTATTTGAATGTCCTTTCCTCGGAATTCTGGCTGGACTTTCGTTTTTGGGCGCTTGTTTTTGCGTTTATTTTTTTCGGAATCCTTTCCGTCGGATTCCGCGGGGCGAGCATCTGATCCTGTCGCCCGCGGATGGAAAGATCATGGAAATCGTGGAAGGGACCGATCCGGTCTCGACGCAGCCGGTGTGGATCCTGAGAATTTTCCTTTCTGTTTTTAATGTTCATATCCAGCGCGCTCCCGTGGCCGGCCGGGTCCAGGCGGTTCGATACAAAACCGGGCGTTTTCTGGATGCACGAGATCCAAAAGCATGTTTTGAGAACGAACAAAACCGCATGGAGTTCGTGCCGGACGGGCGGTTTTCCTCACCGCTGGTTGTGACCCAAATTGCCGGCTTGATTGCCCGACGAATCGTTTGTTGGGTGCGCGAGGGACAACGGGTCGCCGCCGGAGAACTGATCGGGCTCATTCGTTTTGGTTCTCAGGTCGATTTGGTGATCCCGAAGTCGGTTCAGTTGAAGGTCAAAACAGGCGATCGAGTTAAGGGTGGGTCCAGTGTGATGGCTGAGGTTCTTCCAGAATGAAGCGAGGCATTTATCTTTTCCCAAGTATTCTCACGCTGAGCAATCTGGCCGCCGGGATGGTTTCGGTGCTGTTTGCGTCGAATGGTCATTACACGTCCGCTTCCTGGGCCATTTTGGTCGGGATCGTGATGGACATGATGGATGGCCGGGTGGCGCGTTGGGCCGGGGCCACGAGTCAATTCGGTCTGGAACTGGATTCTCTCTGCGATGCCGTTACGTTCGGCGTGGCTCCGGCTGTTTTGATGTATCAGGTGGCCCTTTCGTCCATGGGCCGCTCGGGCGCTGCGATTTCGATTTTCTTTGTGATGGCCGGAGTCCTGCGTCTGGCACGCTTCAATCTCAAAGCCCAGACCGGGGAACCCTCGACGCATTTCACCGGGCTCCCCGTTCCCGCCGCCGCCGGGATTCTAGCTTCTTTCGTTTTGAGTTATGAACTTTTCGGCAACGATACCATTCCGGCGCGAACCATTCCGGCGGTCATGCACCGGATGCCGACCTTTTACCGCTTTGTCCCGGTGATGATGATGCTGTTGTCCGTTTTGATGGTGTCGCAAGTGCAATATGGGAATTTCAAGCAGCTGAAGCTTGGCAGCCCGAAATCCATTCAGACGCTGGTCGTCCTCGTAGGCGGCCTGCTGCTGGTCTTCATTTATCCGCAGAACATGATCTTTGTGATCTTCTGCCTCTATGTCCTCTCCGGCCTTAGTCGGCTCGCGGTGCGGTTTTATTACGCGCAGCGAGCGAAAAGAATGGCGCCACAAAAATGGGGCCGCCGAAGCACGGATGTTGGAGATCCGGGAGCATCACACTAACCGTTTCTGAGGGATCATAACCATGGAATCTAAAAAAGTAATTATTTTCGACACTACGTTAAGAGATGGCGAACAAGCGCCGGGCTGCAGCCTGGGAGCTCCTGAGAAATTGCAGGTGGCGGAGCAGCTGTATCGTCTGGGCGTCGATGTCATCGAGGCGGGTTTTCCGGTTTCTTCGCGAGGGGATTTTGAGTCGGTTCAGCGAATCGCCAGGACGATCGGGCGTCAAGCGGATGCGCCGGAGATCTGCGGGTTGTCCCGCTGCGTTAAAGGGGATATTGAGGCTTGCGGCGCGGCCGTCAAACCGGCCAAGCGCCCCCGCATTCACGTCTTTATCGCGACGTCGGATATTCACCTGGAGCATAAGCTGCATATGACGCGCGCGCAGGTGCTGCAGCGTGCGGTCGAGTCCGTCAAGCTGGCCCGGAAGTACACCCGGGCTGTGGAGTTCTCTGCTGAGGATGCGACCCGATCGGATGTGGCTTTTCTGGTGCAGATCTTCACCGCCGTCATCGAAGCGGGTGCTACGACCATCAATGTGCCTGACACCACCGGGTTTGCGATCCCGTCGGAGTATGGGCAGCTCATCGGAGCGCTGGTGGACCGGATCCCCAACGTCGACCGGGCGATTGTTTCCACCCACTGTCACGATGACCTGGGGCTGTCGGTGGCGAATTCTCTGGCCGGAATCAAGGCCGGGGTGCGTCAAGTGGAGTGCACGATCAATGGGTTGGGTGAGCGCGCGGGCAATACGAGTCTGGAAGAAGTCGTCATGGGGTTGTGGACGCGGAAGGATGTCTTTGGTTTGTCGACAGGGATTCGGACCCGGGAAATCGCCAAGACCAGCCGGTTGGTGTCGTCCCTGACCGGCGTGATGGTCCCCCCGAACAAGGCCATTGTCGGGGCCAATGCCTTCGCGCATTCGTCCGGTATCCACCAGGACGGCATCCTCAAATACCGGCAAACCTATGAGATCATGAATCCCGAGGACGTCGGCATCGAGGAGTCGAGCCTGCTCTTGACCTCGCGCAGCGGCCGTCATGCGCTGGGATCACGCCTGAAACAGCTGGGATACCGGCTCACCCAGAAGCAGTTGAATGAGATGTTTGTGAAATTTAAAACGCTGGCGGACAAGAAACGCTATGTGTTCGACGACGACCTGCTCGCTTTGATGGACGAGGAAACGGCAGAGGTCTGCGACGCCTATTCCCTGGAGTATTTGCATACCTCCAGTGGAATGGGAACCGTCCCGACCGCCACCATACGGGTGAAACTGGCCAATGGCGACATCGTTCAGGAAGCCGCCTGCGGCGATGGTCCCGTGGATGCAACCACTCGCGCGATTGATAAGGTCGTCGGTCTGAAGCCCAAATTGGTCGATTATAATCTGCATGCTGTCACCAGCGGCAAGGATGCGCAGGGGGAAGTGACCGTTCGAATTGAAGAGAGCGGTCTGATGATCCTTGGCCGGGGCGCTTCAACGGACATTATAGAGGCGAGCGCCAAAGCCTATTTGCACGCCATTAACCGGCTGATGAAGGCGAAGAAGCAGCACAATAAAACAAAAATTCAAGGAAAGGTTTAAGGACATGATGGGACAGACAGCGATGCAGAAAATCCTGGCGGCGCACGCCGGCAAGGCGTCGGTCGAACCGGGGGAATTCATTATGGCCAAGGCCGACCTGGCCATGGCCAATGATGTCACCGCACCGATCGCCATCAAAGCGCTGGAGCGCGCCGGGATCACGAAACTCTGGAACAAGGATCGCATTGCGATTGTTCTTTCGCATTTTGTTCCCGCGAAAGACATCCTCAGCGCGGCGCAGGCGGCGGTGGCCCGCACGTTCTGCCAGAAACAGGACATCAGTCTTTTCTTTGACGAAGGACGGGGCGGTGTTGAACACTCGCTGCTTCCTGAGTTGGGGCTGGTCGTCCCCGGGGATGTGGTGATCGGGGCGGATTCGCACTCCTGTACCTACGGCGCGCTGGGCCTTTTCTCCACAGGCGTCGGCAGCACCGATGTGGCGGCGGTCATGGCGACGGGCGAGATCTGGCTCAAAGTTCCGGAAACCATGAAGTTCAATTATGGGGGGAAACCCGGTCCCTGGGTGACGGGCAAGGATCTGATCCTGTATACCATTGGTCAGATTACCTTTGACGGAGCCCTTTATCGCAATATGGAATTCACCGGGCCTGCGCTCAAGCACCTTTCCATGGAGGCGCGTCTCACCATCACCAATATGGCGATTGAAGCCGGCGGCAAAAGTGGTTTCATCGAGGCCGATGAGGTTACGGAAGCCTATCTGAAAGGACGGGCCAAACGGCCTTACACGATCTATAAAAGTGATCCGGACGCTTCGTATGTGGCCCGCTACGATTGGGATATCTCCGGGATGGAGCCCCAGGTGGCGCAGCCCAACCTGCCGGACAAAGTGGCGGGGGTCAGCCAGGTGAAAGGGGCCAAAATCAACTCGGCTTTCCTGGGGTCGTGCACCAACGGCCGCATCGAGGATCTTCGGATCGCCGCCCAGTTGCTGAAAGGGCGCAAAGTGGCCAAAGGAATCCGTTTCATGGTCATCCCCGCGACCCAGACGATCTATCGCCAGGCGCTGAAGGAAGGTCTGATCGAGATTTTCATGGAGGCGGAAGCCATTGTTTCTGCCGCCACGTGCGGTCCCTGCCTGGGAGGGCACATGGGAGTGCTCGGGCCGGGAGAGGTTTGTATTTCCTCCAGCAACCGGAATTTCCCGGGCCGCATGGGTCACCGGGATTCCCAAGTGTATCTGGCCAATCCGGCGGTTGTGACCGCCAGCGCGATCACCGGCACGATCAGCCATCCTGAGGACATTCTGGGGAAAAAAGCGACACCGGTCGCAGGATAAGGATAGAACCATGATCAAGGGAACGGCTTACAAATTCGGGGATAATGTGGATACGGATCAGATCATCCCGGCCCCATATCTGGTGACGACCGATGCCAGGGAACTCGCCAAGCACTGCATGGAAACCGCTGATGCGGATTTTCCAACCAAAGCCAAGCCGGGGGATATTCTGGTCGCTGGACGAAACTTTGGATGCGGTTCCAGCCGCGAGCATGCGCCGCTCGCCATCAAGGGGATGGGGTTGGGGTTGGTGATCGCCGAATCGTTTGCCCGCATTTTCTTTCGCAACTGCATTAACATTGGAATGCCCATTCTGGAATGCCCGGCGGCGGCTCAAGACACCGCCACAGGCGATCAGCTGGAAGTGGATCTCGATAAAGGGGAAATCAGGAATGTGACCAAAGGGAAAAGCTATAAAGCCCAGGCCTTCCCTCCTTTTATGCAGCAGATTATCCGGGCGGGCGGGCTGATGCCGTACGTCAAACAACGGATTGCGAAGAGGTAATTTTAATGAGCCACCGGTCTGAAAAACGTCGTGCCCCCCGGACCCGGACGGAATCGGTCTTGGAGCTTTACGACGACAGCGGCAACTTGATCGTCGGGGTTGGGCATCTGATGAATTACTCCGCGATGGGGGCCTGTTTCACGACGACCAAGCGGCTCCAGGTTGGAGAGCGATTGGTGGCTCGGATGCGCCTGGTGAGTGAAATTGTGGCCGAGATCTCCGCGACAGTGATTTGGATGAAATCCAAAAGCGGAGCGATGGTCTACGGGATTGAATTTGAAAACAGGCAGGACGAGTAAGTCCCCAGCAACCGATCAGCTGGGGGGTAGAGAAAGGCGTTTGAAATTTAAGAGAGCAAAGACCAGAAGCGTTCGTTCGGCGTCGATATCTTTTGACTTTCCCGTCACATCCAATTCATCCACCATCTCGATTTCAACCCGGCTTCCTTCCTTTGTTTGAATCAGATCCGACAACCGGTTCAAGACATCCATCGCCGAGTTCTTGAGACAAGCGGTGTTCTCGTCAAATAGGAATTTGGCCTGCAGAGTCACTTTAAGATGATCCCGATCCAGATAGACCACCGTCAACGCGCTGTCCGGATTCTGCCCGCCATAGTTTAAAGTGGAACGTCCCTCCGCCCGCTTTTTGGCGTTCGTGACGATCTCCTGCCGGATCTGGAGCAGGTAGGCTTCGGATTCTTTCGCGTTCTGCTTGCGTTGAATGGCTTTTTCAAAACTTTCAAAGGCCTCGCCCAGCCGGCCTAAATTGTACAGTTGGGTCCCCTGCCAGTAGTAGTTGCTGTCAGTCTGGTCCGTGGGGTTGTTGTCCTTGGTTTCTCCCCATCCTTCTCCGGCCAGAACGAATGAAATCCCTAAACTCAACAGAAGGAGTAGCGGTGGTTTTTTCACGTGCCGGATCCTCCCGGAACGGCGTTTGAGATAATGGCCATGGCGGAACCGCGTTTATCGGCGCTGCTCGGATTGGACGCCACAATTTGATTCGCGGGGATAAAGAGTTTCTCGCTGAAATATTTGATGAGAAGCTGCTGACGGCTTCGGGCCAGTTCGGGGTCCGCGTCGTAGGGTTGAATCGCAAACGGCAGACGCCCGTCTTCTCGAATGGTGTCACACACCTTGTCCAGAAGGGTTGAGGCTTCCTTGGTCCATTCAGCCTTTTTTTCCAGGAACAACCGTTTGCTGGAAAGCTCAATGACGGTTTTGCCGCGGTCTTTGAACATCAGAATCGAGAATTGGATAGGTTGGCCCATGTAGGTGTGATGGTAGCCGTCCTTGTCGGTGGTCGCCAACTGCGGGATATAAACCGTATCGACGGCGATATGGTCTCGGGCCAGGTCTTCGCCGTTCCAGTTTAAAACAGAGGGGGGAGTATTTTTGCCCTCTTGCTTGGCCACCGTAGTTCCCGCCTGATCGATAATCGTGAAGATCCATTCCTTAGCCGGTTTATCCAGAACGGGTTTCATGGATAGGAATGGGGCGTACGAGATGTCCGGAAGCCAAGGATGGAAAAGCTGTTCATCCTGGAAGTCTATCATGGAGGAGAAATCCCGGCCTTCTTCGAACGTCAGAGGGTTGTTCAAGACCGGCTGAAGCCGCTCTTCCGGAAAGTTTTGAATATCTTCCAGATTAAAGGCGGCCGGGGGATCGAATTTGCCGACCTGGAGTTTATCTTTCCGTTCGCCTTTAATGGTGATATCGCCGAGATCTCCCTGCGACGACGCGGGGGGGGCCTGGATCGATGTCGGCGCCGGGGTTTGGGGTTGGGCGGCCGCGGGTGCTGCGGGAGCGGCCTGGCTGAATCCTTCCAAGCTCCACGCCACCGCTCCGCAAACCAATAACCGTACGGACAATTTCAATAACTTCACAAGCACCCTCTCCTCCTTATGACGACAACGCAAAATTAAAGGTGATAATACCCCATTGTCCTTCATCGCCGACCCCGCCGATCGGAGCGAATCGCCACTGTTTCAGCGCTTCGATCGCCAATTCATCGAGCTGCGGGTATCCGGTGGTTTTCGTGATGCGCATATTGGTGCGCACAACCCCATCGGCGGTCACGGTAAAATACAACCGTACGGATCCGATAATTCCTTGTTCCTCGGCCCAAGCCGGGTATTGCGGGATCACTTTCTTCACCACGGGACGGTTTTTCAGGGGCCCGACAATCTCCGGCCCGCTCCCGCCCGCCCTTTTTGAGCTCTTCCCGGAAGCGTTGGATGCCTCCAGTTCCTGTTCCAGTTGGGCTGCTGCGCTGGGGATTCCTCCGCCCAATCCTGATCCCGATCCAAGGCCGCTGCCGCGTCCTGTCCCGGATCCAAATCCTCCTCGGCCAAAACCGCCGCTGCTGCCGGCGCGGTTCGTTAAAACGGATCCGGATGGTGCGCCGGTCGGTGCGTTTCCTGTCCCTCCGGTGCCGGAAAGCTGGATGGATGAGGCCGCGCCAGCGCCCAGGCTGTTCATCTCAGCGCTACCGGCTGACATAAACCCGGTTTTGCTTTGGAGAACGGGTTTTCCCTTGGATTCCTGCAGCTGAGCTCCACCGTAATTAATGGTCTGTTTCAGGGACGTCTTTCCGACGGCAATCGGAATCACGGCCCCGCCTCCGGTGATGGCTTCATCGGCGCCCACCTGAAAAGGAAGATCCTTGGCCTTAATGCCGCTGAAAGCCTTGGTTGTGAGGGTCGGACCACTGGGCATGGGCAGAGTCGGTGTTTTCATCCCCGTTTGAATCGGATTGGGCATGCTGGCCATCGCGATGTCTTCCGCACTGCTTTTCGGCTGAAAGACTTTGGCGATGGATTTCGGCATCAGTTTCTCTGTCAACGTGGGCCGCAGGGGGGCCGCCACCCGGGTCGTCAGAGGTTCAGGGGCGATATGAGCGATTTCTTCTATTTTGGGCTTCATGAGCATATCTTTGAGAGCTTCCATGAGCCCGGTTTTTTTCGGGGCCTCCGGTGCGGGAGCGGATCCACCGGGAGCCGGTTGTTCAACGATATCAATGGTCACAAATTCGTGGGCCGGGTGCCAGTTGCTTTTCAGAATACCGGGGTTCCACCATAAGGCCAACGCATGGATCACTGCGGCCGCTATCAGACAGACGCTTTCCCGCTGGAGCGTCGATTCAATCCTCGCATCGGCTGGAGAGATCCTCATCATGGTCATTTACTTCACTTTCTCTTCCTGTTGTTGCGTCGCAATTGCGATACGCTGAGCGCCGATGCTCTTGGCAATCTCCATCACACGTTCCACTCTGCCATAAGCCACGCCCTGATCCGCGCGCACAATCACCAGGAAATCTTTTTTGTTCACCAATTCCTTCTTGATAGCCGCTCCGAGGTTGTCCCAGTTCACCGAATTTTCATTGACCGCCAGCTCGTCCTTGGTGGACAGACTGATGCTGATGTTTTTCTCTTTACTTTCGGCGGTCACCGCCTTGGGCAGTTTCACCGCAAAACCGGGCAGGTTCAGAATGGGTGACGTGGCCAAGAGAATGATCAGCAGCACGAGCGAAACGTCGATGACCGGAATAATATTGACTCCGGATAAAGGGACCTCTTCGTCTAATCGGGGTTTAAATTTCATCAGATTCTCCGATCTTATCGCTTCTTCGGCTGGACCCATACCGGTCCAGCGGAACCGCCTGCCTTTTTCAGGAGGGCAATTTTTTCAGCCCCCTGCTGCTTCACCAGATCCAGGATCTGGACAAACCGTCCATGAATGACGCCGGGATCCGCTGTCAGGAGTACGGTTTTGTCCTGCCGACCGCCGATCTCCTGCGCCAGGCGGGCCGCCAGATCCAGATCCGTCGTGGTCTTAACCGCATTCAGCACGACGGTTCCATCCGAATTGATCGCCAGAATCATCGGCGGCTCCAGCGGTTGCTTGGCCAATACTCTGGTTGCCGTTGCCTTGCTGGCCTGAACTTTGATCATCGATTGCATGATCATCGGAGACAGCACCATCAGGACGATCAGCAGGACGAGCGAAAGGTCCGCCAACGGAATGACGTTGACATCAGAGAGTGGATCGTCCTCTTGCGCATTTTGCGAGCCGGCAGACATAAGTCACCTCTTAGTGATGCTTTTCGTTCCCTGTGTAAACCAGGATCGCGACTTCCTGACTGAGCAGATCATACTGCTGAACGATTGTTCGGACGCGTGTCGTGAAGTAGTTGTACAGAACGGCTGATGTGACGGCGACCGCAATGCCGGCGGCCGTCGCAATCAAGGCTTCGGCAATGCCGGCCGCGACGATGGTCGGACCACCCGATCCGGAAAGCGCCAGGTCTCGGAAGGCTCGAATCACCCCCAGCACCGTCCCGAGCAGACCCAGAAGAGGAGCGATAAAGCTCAGGGTTCCGAAAATGGCCAGGTGTTTGGTGAGAAGCCCCTGCAGTTTCATGCGATACAGGGCGAAAATGCTTTCCATCTCTTCGCGCGGAAAACTGGCCGCATTCAGAGCGACTTCGAGCGCATGGGTAATGAAGTTCGGGTTTCGGGTGCACAAGGCAATGGCTTCCTTCACCTGTCCTTGCCGGATGAATTGTTTAATGCGTTCTCCAATAGTCCCCTCGAGCCGCCCGATTTTGAGAAAGGCCCAGAATCGTTCCAGAGCATAAGCCACCATGATCACCGAGCAGAAAAGCAGTACGGGGATGACGAGGCTTACTTTCAGTAGTGAGGTCAGTGTCATGTTCTCCATCTTATTGTCCTCCTTTGAGTTCTTTCAATTTTTGCTGGGCCATCAGGGCGATTTCCTGATTCTTGGAAGATGAAGCGATCTCTCCGTAAATCGTCGTCAGTCCTTCCGTGGATCCTTTGGCCTCGATCATCTTGGCCAGTTCGACAAGCCCCGCGATCCGAAATTCATTATCGCGAGGCCCGATGCTGAGCAGACGCTGGAAAGCCGCCCGCGCCTCTGCATCTTTGTGCAAATTCTGATAGGCTTGCCCGATCTGATAGTGCGCCTCCGCCCGCTCCGCTGTTCCCGGCGGGATAGACTCAAAATCACGGATGGCTTGCTGAAAATTGCCCTTGCTCGCATGGAGTGTCCCGATCTGCAGGCGGACAAAGGTCGCCTTCGGATCAGAGGAGAAAAGCTGCAGGAAATTCTGATACGACTTGATCGCTTCATCCAATCGGAACGCTTTCTTGTAGCAGAGCGCAACGTTTAAAGCCGCGTCTTTGGCGAGCGGATTCTGCGGATAGCGTTTAACAAATTCGTTGAAAGCCTCGGCCGCCTTCTCATAATCCTTCTTGTTGAAAAAGCTAACTCCGACTTGGAACATGGCCTGGGAAACCATCTTGTCATTCGGGTAATTGATATAGAACGCCTTGTAGGCGGATGCGGCCGCGTCCATGTTGTTGAGGAAAAAGTAGCATTCAGCGTTGTAAAAGTAAGCCTGCGCCGCAAATTCCTCGTTCGGATAGGACAGCATGATTCGCTGGAAGTATTTCTGTGCGGCCGAGTAATCCTTCTTGTTGAAGAGAGTGGCCCCGCGTTCCCATAGAATCTGGGAGGCGGTCTGGCTGCCCGGCGCTTTGCGTAAGAGATCGCTGATTTCGGGGGAATGGAGTGAATTACTCCCCTGGTTTTGATAAGCCGTCAGCAGGGTTTCCGCCATCTGTTTAATCCGCGGGTCCGCCGGGTAGGCGTTGCTGAAGGCGCTGAACTGCTGATAGGCTCCCCGGATATCGCCTTTGTTAAAGTAGCTTTGGATGATTTGGAATTGCGCTTCCTGCGCTTCCGTGGTGTTGGGGTAGTTGGCGACCAGGGACTGGTAAGCGGCGATCGCCTGGTCGTAATGTCCCAACCCAAACTGGGTCTGACCGGTTTTTAAGTAGGCCAGCGAACGGAAAGGAGAGAACCGATAACCGTCAATGACTTGCTTCCACCGGGCGATGGATTCGGTGTAGTACTGTTGATTAAAAAGCGCTATCCCAGACGTATAAAGAGCCTCCGCCACCCGGACGGTATTGGTGGATTCGTGGATGAATGCGTCAAATTGAGTCATGGCCCCGTCGAAGTTCTTCTGATTGAAAAGGATTTTCCCAAATTGAAGCTTGGCATCGGCCCCGACCGCGGTGTTCCCCAGTTCCGTGGCGCGTTGAATGGCCTGTTGTTCAAAAATTTTCGCCTGATCCAGTTTCTCGGGTCCTTGAGCCGCCAGACTGGCTGCCAATCCCTGGAGGGCGTAAGGAATGACCGTGCTGTCGGGAGCCAACTCGACAAATCGGCGATAGGTCTGCTCCGCATGCGGCCAATCCTGAATGGAGTAATAGCCCTCCGCGATCCAGAAGAGTGTGTTTTTTCGCCAGGCGTCTGATTTGGTTTCTTCCTGCCGCTGAAGCCCTTCGTTCATGTGGTTCAGCGCGCTCACAATCCGAGACGGTTCGTTGGCTCGATGGAGACTGAGTGTCATCAGATAAACGGCTTTGCCGGCGGCCGGGCTCTGAGGAAAAAGATCCACAAGCGTTTGGTAGGAGTCGATCGCTTTTTCCGCGTTGTTGACTTGATCGTAGGCCACTCCTTGAAGCAAAAGCGCATAGCCGGTCAGGGGATTCTTCGCGTATTTTCTGAAAAATTTGTCCGATAGTTTAATCACTTCCCGATAGTTTCCCAGCGCCATGTAAGCCCAGATCACGCGGAATTCCGACTCCGGGATCAATTGCTCTTTGGGAATCGAGCGGGGCGCCGGGGCTACCCCGGATCCACCCGACGTGTAGCGGTTATCCTCATGGATGGTCCGGTTCCAGTCGCGTTGATAAACGGGAATCGTCGCCAGGAGATAGACCCAATCCGTCACGAGCGGATGGGAGTTGTATTCTTTCAGCAGGTTTTGAAGCGTGAGCTCGCAACGGGTGTAGTTTTTCTTCTGAAAATCGATGCAGGCCAGGCGATAGAGCGCCAGAACGCGAAGATCTCGAGGAGCGTCCCGTCGGCTGACCGGACCGAAAAAGGTCATGGACAGATCGTAGTCATGCGTCTGATAGATGGCTTCCCCGATCAGAATTCGAGCGCGATCCACCCAGGCGCCTTTTTTGGCTTTGGAAAGTAAGTTCTGGTAGGCCGATACGGCTTTGGCGATGTCCTTAATCTGGCAGAAGCAGGCGATGGAATAATATAAGGAAGGGATGTTATCCTGGTGCCGTTTGAAATAAGCCGCGGCAGACAGGTAAGCCCCCTTCTCAAACGATAAAAGCCCGGCCAGGAGGTCAACCTTCAGAAGACTCCCATAGGCAGGGTTGACGGTAAGGATATTTTTGTAGGCCTCCTCCGCGCGATCAATTTTTCCCTTGGCGAGGTAAGCACGTGCAATCGTATACCAGGCTTCAGCGGCCAGAAATCGGTTTGTTGAGTTGGCGACTTCTCGTGCGATCAGGAGCGATTCGCTGGATCGTCCGCTCAATAAATGGGTCTGCGCCAGGCGGGTCTTGGCGCTGTCTGTCAAATAAGGATATTTCCGCCCTTTGTTGACGACCGTCTCGAAATTTCGGGCCGCATCATCATAACGTTTTTCTTGATAAAGAATTTCACCGGTTGTGTAAACGGTTCCCAGCGCTCGATAGTCATTTTCGAATTGTTCGGATATGGGTTTAAAAATGCCCAGCAAGGCGTCTTCCCGTTCGGGCCGGACATCCACAGAGTGCGTAAAAACCTTTTTCTCCTGTGCGTAAGCGCTGATGGTGAAGAGGGGAATCCCTAAGGATAAAACCAAAATAGCTACGCACCCCCAACGACTCATTTCAAGTTTTGTTAACGCGGTTTTCATCTTTCGTTGATTTTTGGAGGTGATCGGGAAGCTGATCATGCCCCTATTGTACATATCTCCATACTTGGCCAGTTTAACAGAGCGAGTTATAACGGTCAAGGGGTAAATCGTGTTGTTCCTTCTCGCGATAAACAGTCTAGAGCGCCTGCGTTACAGGAACATGTCCAACGTGTAAAATATCATGTATCAACGTTGTTTTTCGTACGCATCGCGCATTGCCTGGAGAGGGATGGTCCTGCTAAAATAAGCGCCACCTTGTCACAATAAAGGAAAGGAGGCGGAGGTGTCCAAAAAGAAATTGAATGTTGCGATCGTCGGCGCCACCGGAGCGGTAGGCGTTGAATTCTTGAAATGCCTGGGAGAAAGGCATTTCCCCTTAGCCGAATTGCGTTTGCTGGCTTCCGCCCGTTCGCGGGGGAAGAAAATGGCGTTTGGCGGGGGGGAGATCACAGTCGAAGAGCTTACCGAGAAGAGCTTTAAAGGGATCGATATCGCGTTCTTCAGCGCTGGCTCAAGCATTTCGAAGATATTTTCTCCCTTGGCGGCACAAGCAGGATGTGTAGTCATCGACAACTCGTCTGCTTTTCGGATGGATCCGGCCGTCCCTTTAGTGATTCCGGAAATTAATCCGGAAGCCGCGCTGGGTCACAAAGGAATCATTGCCAATCCTAATTGTTCGACGATCATTGCCATCACGCCCCTGTGGCCCATCCATCAGCGAAACCGGATCAAAAGGCTGATCGCGGCCACTTACCAGGCCGCGTCAGGGGCCGGTGCCGCGGCCATGACCGAACTGGTTGAATCGACTCGGGCGTATCTGGAGAATCGGGAGTATCCCCAGACGGTTCTTCCGCATCCCTATGCGTTTAACCTGTTCAGCCATAATTCCAAGATCGACCCGGCGACCGGTTACAACGAAGAAGAAATCAAGATGATTCAGGAGACGAGGAAAATCTTTAACGATCCCGAGATCCGGGTGACCGCCACCTGCGTCAGGGTTCCTGTGCTGCGCGCTCATTCGGAAGCGTTGACGATTGAGTGCGAACGGCCGATTACGCCCGGAGAAGTGACGGCTATTTTAAAGGAAGCCCCGGGTGTTCGAATTGTGGACGATATGAAAAAGAATTACTTCCCGATGCCCAAGGATGCAACGGGCCAGGGGGATGTTCTGGTCGGTCGCATACGGCAGGATATCAGTGATCCGTCCGGCCGGTCGATCGCGCTCTTTGTCGCAGGGGATCAGTTGTTAAAAGGGGCCGCATTGAATGCGGTCCAGATCGCCGAAGTCCTGTTGGAAAGGGAATCCATTTAACGATAGAGGCCGAGCCGATCCCTCATGAAAAAACTGGTTATCAATGCCGACGATTTTGGCCGTTCCTCTCCGGTTAACCAGGGAATTATAGAAGCGCACCAGAAAGGGATCGTGACGAGTGCCAGTCTCATGACCAACCGCGAAGGTTTTGCGGAGGCGGTGAATCTGGCCAAGGCCAATCCGAAGTTGGGGATCGGGCTACATCTCGATTTGGATCATTTTTTTAATTTACAACACGGGGCCGGACGCCTCCTGGGGTATCGAGATCCCACCCTTCCCATGGCTTCGATTGTTCAGGAAACCGAGGCTCAAATCCAAAAAGCTCTGGCCACGGGGCTGCCGATCGGGCATCTGGATGGCCACCACCATGTTCACCTGCGCCCGGAGCTTTTCGCTTCCGTCGCGGCGTTGACCGTCAAATACAAAATCCCAACGATTCGCTATTTTAAAGGATTCTACGAGGGACTTTACCCTCAATCTGATATGAATTGGATCCTGGAGATTGTCCAACGTTTTCAATTGCGTTGTACCGATATGTTTTTCGCGGGGTGGGAACCGGTGGAATCGAGTTTGCCGGGGTATCGCTATTTTGACCCTTCCGCCTCCTTTCAGACAGCCGAGTTGATGGTTCATCCGGGGAAAGGCGAGGCATGGCGAGAACAGGAACTGGCCCGTTGCATTTCTTCAGACATTCGAAAGCGTCTTCAATTCGCCGGCATTGAATGGATGAGCTTTAATGAACTTTCTTAGCCGTATTGGATTTGCTACGGTACTAAGCCTATGGGAAGTCTGAGCGAAGGGTTTGCCAATCTGACCGAAGCCCTGCTGGCGGACCACGCGGCGGGTTTGCCGGCGGTCCGTCGGGCTTCTCCGGCAGGAATCTTAATCTCCCGCCTCTTGAAACCCCTTTTGCCCGGCGCGATTCGTCTGGGTCCGGGCAGCATCGTTGATCTGAAAGATCGTCAGGTCGGTTCTTTTGATATTGTCGGCGCCTGGGAGGTCTTCCCGGCGATTGGGGAAGGCGCCGGAAGTCTTTATCCGGCCGATGGCGTGGCGTTCGTGCTCCAGGCTCGCGATTGGTCCGTCAGTGATCTCACGGAATATGGCCGCCAGGCGGCGGCCCTTAAAAAACTTGAGCGAAAAAGTACCCTTCCTGTTTTTTGTGGGGTCATTTCCTTTGAACCCTTGGTTTTAGACCATGTCGCGGATCTCCTGAAAAGCCAGGGAGGCGAAGCCATCGACGGTGTTTTAACGCTGGGACACCATGCCCTGATCCGCAATTCCCGCGGTTGGTACGGGGATCCGGATCGTATCCCTTTTGTCAGCGAGCTTGGCGCGGCAGAATCCCTGAAGTCTTTTTCGTTATTCCTCTTGCAGCAGGCTCAATCCTTTGTCGGTCTTCCCTTCGGGATGGCCGACTATCAGCACCTGTAACCCGCATTTTTTTGATTGACAGCATTTCAAAGCTCTACTATAAATGCTATGTTAAAAATCAGTGAATCTACTTCACTTTATATGAACTCATGAGCCCTGTTTCGAGAGTCCTGGTTGTTGATGACGAAGTATCCGTCCGCGCGGTTCTGGAGAGAATCCTGCGGAAGGAAGGTTTTCAGGTCTTGTTGGCGGCTTCCGCGAAAGAAGCGCTTCAGATCCTCAAGGACCAACAGCCGGATGTCATGGTGTTGGATTTGAACCTTCCGGATTTGTCCGGGAATGAGGTGTGCCAGCGCATTCGCAAGGACCCGTTGGCCTGTTCCATCCCCATATTGATTTTAACCGGCCGGGTAATGGAGGGCCTTACTGCCGAATGTTTGAACAGCGGGGCTGACGATTACCTTGCCAAACCGTTTGATATAAAGGAACTGGTGGCCAGGGTCAAGTCTCTGTTGCGGCGCCCCCGTCTTTATTCTTCCAGTGATGCGGTTTTTCATAAGGGTCCTCTCAGCCTGCACGTAGGGGAACGGCGCGTCATGGTCAAAGGGCGACCGATCCCGAGCCTGGCGCCCAAAGAATTTGAGCTTTTGCGACAAGTCTTGTTGCATGCCCCCAAAGTCATTGATAAAAATGCTTTGGCTCTGGCCGTCTGGGGAGTTCCAGCGGAGCGCCTCCATCACCGAACCCTGGATGTTCACATGCGACGAATCCGCAAAAAAATCGGTCCCATAGCGGCTCCCTATCTTAGAACCGTTCCAGCCGTAGGGTACCAATGGATTGAGTCGACCTGACGATCTTTTCCCCCCGTTGTCCGTCGTTGATCAGTCCCTCAAGTCATTAACATCTCGTTTCCTTTTTCATTCCAAACTGTTTCCTTGAATGCCCTGAAATCTCCGGATAGGGTTGTTTTAAGATGGGCAAACCATGTCTGTGAACGACATAAATCTTAAAGGGGAGCAGCCCCCAACAACCACCCCAAAATCAGTGAAAATTCTGGTTGTGGATGATGAGATAGCCAATGTCAGCATGGTTCACCGTTACCTGGAGCGTGAAGGGTACACCGTTGTTACGGCTTGCGATGGACAAGAAGCACTGGTGCAAATTCGTCGCCAGGCGCCCGATCTGATCCTCCTGGATATTGCGATGCCGGTTTTGGATGGGCTCACGCTGTGCGCCCGGCTTCGCAGCAATTACCGGACTCGAGGATTGCCCGTGATCTTTATGACGGCACGAGGGTCGCTGGCCGACCGGTTGGAAGGTTTCCGGATCGGGGCGGATGACTTTGTTACCAAGCCCTTTGACTTGGAAGAATTAAAGGTTCGTATTGAAGCCACCCTTCAGCGCCGCCAGTGGGATTTATGGAGAAATCCCCTGACCCTTTTGCCGGGGAGCCTCGGGATCAGGGAGAATGTCCAGCAACGGATGCAAGGCTCCAATCGGTTCGCGTTCGCTTACCTTGATATTGACTATTTTAAAGCTTTTAACGATGTGTATGGCTACGACGCCGGAGACCGGATGATCCAGCTGGTGGCCAAGCTGGTCATGGATGCGGCAGAACAGACCGAACAGGCTGGATCATTTCCCGGTCACATCGGCGGGGATGACTTCGTGTTGATTTCTACTATCGATACGTTGCAGCAGATTTTGCCCGTCATTACGGCTCAATTTGATGCCAGATGTTTAGATTTCTACCGCCCGGAAGACCGTCGTAATCGACAGATCCGGACCAAAAACCGGCGTGGGGAGGAGCAAACCTTTCCGCTGGTCTCTCTTTCCGTTGCCGTGGTGGCGGCCCTCCCTTCAGCGGTTTCCCATTATGCACAGTTGGTGGAAGTGGCCAGCGAGATGAAGCAGTTTATTAAAAAGCAAGATCATCAAGGGAGGAGCCTGGTCATGTGGGACCGGCGAAATTCGTTCGGGGTCCCACCGGTCCAAATGGTTACCCGTCAGGCAGATGATGTTCATGGCTAAAGGAGCCTTTCATGAGTGAATCGCCTATAAACCGTGTTCGAGTTCTTGTGATTGATGATGAAATCGGACTGTGCGAAATGCTGGTCTTCGGTTTATCGGATCGCGGCTATGACGTGACCACGGCGGCGAGCGGGGAAGAAGGGATCGAGAAGCTAAGAAAACAGCCCTTTGATCTGGTGGTCAGCGATATTATGATGCCCGGGAAAAATGGTGTCGAAGTGTTAAAGGAGATCAAACAGATCAGTCCTGAAACCGAGGTCATCATGGCCACCGGATATGCGACGCTCGAAACCGCGGTGGAATCCATGAAGCAGGGCGCCTACGACTATATTACGAAACCTTACGGTCTGGAACAGTTGAACGCGATTTTTGAGAAAGCCCAGGAACGGCGGCAGCTCAGAGCGCAAGTGGGGCGCCTGGAGGAGTTGAACCGTTTGAAATCGGAGTTCCTGGCCAGCATGAGTCATGAGCTCCGGACCCCGATGAACGCCATTATTGGGTATACCTCGTTGTTGTTGGACGGTGTTTATGGTCCTTTGGGGGACAAACAGAAACAAAGCCTGAAACGGGTCGAAACAAATTCGAAAAATCTGCTTCAGTTGATCAACGATATCCTGGATCTCTCCAAGCTGTCTTCGGGTCGCATGCCGATCTGTAAGGAATCCTTCAGTCTGCAGGCACTCGGTAAGGAAGTAACTGAAATCATGGAATCATTGGCGAAGGAGTGCAGTCTCCGGTTGGTTTCCTCCATTCCAGAGGATCTTGCCCTCTATTCCGATAAGACCAAGATCAAACAAGTTCTGATCAACCTGGTCGGGAACAGCCTCAAATTTACGAAGGAAGGAGAAGTGGGCATTCGGGCGCAAATAACAGCGGATGGACAGAACACCCAAATAGAAGTCTTTGATACCGGCATCGGTATCCGACCGGAAGATATTGGCCAATTGTTCCAGGAATTTAAGCAACTGGATTCGTCTACGACGCGCGAATACGGCGGGACCGGGCTCGGGCTTTCGATTTGCAAGAAAATAGTGGAATTGCTGGGCGGGCGTATCGAGGCCCAGAGCGAGCTTGGAAAAGGTTCGATCTTCCGCTTCATCCTTCCAATTGGCCAGGTTCCTGTTAAGGAGGATCTGCCCGTGCCCGTGGGGACAGAGGCTCCAAACGGCTCCAGGAAGCTGTTGGCCATTGATGATGATCCGGAAGTTCTGAATCTTCTGGCCGACAGTCTCAAAGGGACCGGATATACCCTGGTCGGGGCTCAATCCGCGGAAGAAGGATTGGCCTTGGCAGGGCAGATCCATCCGTTCGCGATTACCCTCGACATTATGATGCCCCACCGGGATGGATGGTTCGTGCTGCAGGCGCTTAAAAACGACCCGCACCTTCGGGCTATCCCGGTTTTCATCGTTTCCATCTGTGAAAACAGGGAGCTTGGTTTTTCACTCGGGGTCGCCGATTACATTGTGAAACCGTTTGACCGACGCGACCTGCTGGATCGGCTGCGACGGCTGGAAAAAAGGCCGATGGCCAAGGCATTGATTGCGGATGATGACCCGCTCATCCGCCGGCTTTTTCTGGAAGCGTTAAACCAGGAAGGATACCAGACGGAGACGGCGGAAAACGGTCAGCGGGTCATAGAGCAGTTAAAAGCCTTCAAGCCGGATGTCCTGTTTCTGGATCTCATGATGCCGGTGATGAGCGGATTTGAGGTTTTAGAAGAAATGTCCAAGGATCCTGATCTGAAAAATGTACGGGTTTTCGTGATGACGGCTAAAAACCTGACGCCTCAGGAGATCCAATATTTAGAACAACGCACGGACATGATTGTTCAAAAGGGATCCAAGACTCTCCCTGAGATTTTTGGCATGCTTCGTGAGAAACTTCTGTCTCTGAAAGAGGCGGCGGTATGATGACCGGCCGAATTTTAGTCGCAGACGATGATTTTGACAACCGGACGATCATCCAGGATGCGTTGTGCGCGTCCGGGTATGAGGTGCTCATAGCAGTCAATGGAGAGGAAGCCTTTGGAATGGCCATGCAGACGAAACCAGATTTGATCCTTCTCGATATGTCGATGCCGAAAATCAGCGGATGGGAAGTGGCTAAACGCTTGCGTGCAGATGAACGCTTTCAAAAAACGCCGATCCTTGCGTTTACGGCGCATGCGTTGGCGGGGGAGTCGAAAAAAGCGCTGAGCGCCGGTTGTGATGATTACATCGCGAAGCCTTGTCAGCCCAAAGACCTGTTGGAACGCATTCAGTTCTGGATGGACCAGCGTTCAATACCGTCTTCCAAAAGGGATGCCTAAATGGCCTACGTTCTGATTGCCGATGACGATCCGGATAACCGTAATCTGTTGAAGATCCGCCTGGAAGCGATCGGCCATGAAGTGATGGAGGCCACCGATGGAGAGGACGGGCTTCGCCGTGCCCAGCGGCAAAAACCGGATCTGGTCATCCTGGATGTCATGATGCCCAAGATCGACGGGTGGGAGCTGTGCAGGCGTTTACGGGCTGATCCAAAGACCCATACGACTCCCATTATCATGCTGACGGCCTGTTCCCAGGATATCGAGCAGCTCAGGGGATGGGAAAGCGGCGCGGATGAATACCTCACCAAACCCTGGGATGCGGAGAAACTGATGCAAGCGATCACGCGATTGTTGCCCTCTGCCGCCTCTGGGGTGCAGACCAATACTTAGGAGCGTTTATGGAAAGTGTTGAGACCGTCCATCGGGAAGAAGAAAAAAAGGGAACAGCTAATCGGATTCTCGTTGTCGATGACGAAGTCGGCATCCGGGATTTTCTCTCGAATGAGCTTTTGCTTCAGGGATACCAGGTCGACACCGCCGCCGATGGCGCGGAAGCGCTTTCCAAAATTCACCCCGGGGCATTTCAGGTCGTTATTTGTGACATCAATATGCCGCGAATGAGCGGAATTGATTTTCTCGCCAAAGCGCGTCGGTGCGACCCGGACCTGGAAGTCATTATGGCCACGGGGTACGCCACGATTGAATCGGCCGTGGAGACCATGAAACGCGGCGCCTACGACTTTGTTCAGAAGCCTTTTAACATTAATGAATTGCTGGCCATCATTGAAAAATGTCTGGAAAAAAGTGAGCTCAAGGCGTTGATGGCTGTTTATGAAGCCAGTCGATCCGTTTTTCAATCGGTGGAACTGGCGAGCCTGTTGCCGCATATTGCGGATCTTTCCAAACAGTTGCTGCGGGCCGATGACGTCTCCATCCTGTTGATGGATTCGAAAGGGCATCTGTCGGTCGCGGCGGCGGCAGGTCTTGAAAATGAAGCCCGGCGATCCGCTCGCCTCGCGCTGGGAGCGCGAATAGCCGGGAAGGTGGCGGAGTCTCGCGAACCAGTTCTCTTCGTGGCATCCTTAAAAAATGATTCTCGTTTTACGGATTCCGCAGAGTCGAAGGATATCCAGTCGTCGATCGTCTATCCCCTGATTCTCCAGGAGGAACTGCTCGGAGTGCTGAATGTGAATCGGACCCGCCAGAGCGACCCCTTTACCCCGATGGACCTGCGAATGGTGACCATTTTCAGTTCGCAAATTGCCCAGGCGGTTCATAATGCCCATCTCTATGAGCGGCTGGCAGCGAAAGTGACGGAGTTAGAAACCGCCAAAAAACAGTTGGAAGAAGCTCAGATGCAATTAATCCAATCTGAAAAACTTGCCGGAATAGGTCAATTGGCGGCTGGCGTGGCGCACGAGTTGAATAACCCTCTCAGCGGTGTTCTCGGATTTTCCCAACTATTGCTCGATGATCCTAAGCTGACGGCTCAGCAACGCAAAGACGTGGAAACCATCCATGCCCAGTCTCAGCGATGCCGGGTGATTATTCAGAACCTGCTGCAATTCAGCCGGCGCAAAGAACCGAGGAAAGAAGCCATCAATCTGATCCCGCTGATTCAGGCGACGCTGGACCTCGTGAAATATGATTTCTCAACGTCGGGCATTGAAATCATCCAAAAATTCCCGGATTCCCTGCCGCTGGTTTTTGGCGACAGCCATCAGCTCCAGCAGGTGTTTTTGAACATTATTACGAATGCCCGGCAAGCGATGGAGGGAAGCCTTCGCGGACAGTTATCGATCGAAGCGAAAACAGACGCCAAAGAGGTGATGATTGAATTTATCGATACGGGAGACGGGATCCCTCCAGAGCTTATGGGAAAGATTTTTGACCCCTTCTTTACGACGAAAGCGCCCGGAAAAGGAACCGGGCTCGGGTTGTCGATCTGTTACGGCATAATCCAGCAGCATCATGGAGAGTTAAAGGTGAAGAGTGCGGTCCATGCGGGGACGACATTTACCCTGCAGTTCCCGGTTTATGAATAAAACTCCCTGCCGCATCATGGTTGTTGAGGATGAGCAAGTGATTCTCGATCTCCTCAGGCGGGTCTTGACCCCTCCCACTTTTCATCTCGTGACAGCCAACACGGTTCAGCAGGGGCTTCAACTGCTTGAGCAGGGTTCTTTTGAGCTTCTGATGACGGATTTGCGTCTGCCGGATGGAAGCGGAGTGGAGGTTATCCGTGCGTTCCGGGGCCAATTCGCGTCCGTGCCGATCGTCATCATTACGGGGTCCCTGACGCCCGAAGAGCGTCTCAGCCAGGTGACGGAATGCGGGATTTTTAGCTGTATCGAAAAGCCCTTTGACGTGTTAGTGCTCCGCCAGGCCGTTGAGCAGGCCATCGGGGGCGTGCATGCGTGAATCTCGGACGATGATTTTAGTGGTCGATGATGAAGCCTCCGTCCGCGAAGTCTGCCAGCGGACGCTGGCGGGGATGGAATGTGTCGTTGAGACCGCGGAAGGGGCCGAACCGGCCTTAGCGAAGATGCGGGACCATCCATTTGATTTGGTGTTGACCGATCTGACCATGCCCGGACCCCTGAACGGGGAGAAACTGCTGGAGGAGATCAAGTGCCTTTACCCGTCGACCGATGTCATCATCATGACGGCTTTCCCGGCGCTGGATACGGCGATTCCTACGTTAAAAAAGGGAGCTTACGATTACCTGATTAAACCGTTCGATCAGTCCTTTTTGAAAGCCTCGGTCGGCCGCTGGCAGGAAAAACGGCAATTGTCGGACGATCTCAGCTACGAAAAGACACTCCGGCAGGACCTGGAGGCGGCCTATCGCCAGCTGCAGGAAATGGAGCAGATCAAAGAGGCTTTCCTGGCCCGAGTGAACCACGAGCTGCGGATGCCGCTCGTGCCGGCGTTTATGGCGTTGGATATTCTGAAGGGCCGGATGACCGACGAGCACAGCCAGTCCCTCTGCAGCCTGCTGGACCAGCGTCTGACCCGTCTGCAGGATGTGATCGAGCAGCTTCTCCTCTTTGCGGACGTCCGCCAGCCGTCGTTTCAGGGATCCCGGAGGATACTGGACCTTCCGAACCTGTTGCGACAGACCGTGGAAAAGTACCGCCTGAGCTGGCAGGAACGATCCCTGACCGTTCATCTCGAGGCAGAACCCAGCAGCCGGTGTGTCTGGGGAGATGAGGGGCTGGTCAGCACGGCGTTTAAGCACCTGTTTTTGAACGCGATCAAGTTCAGCAAGGAAAAAGGTCGCATTTCACTGGTCGGAAAGGTTCTCCCCGAGGGATATGAGATTCGAGTCTCTGATGACGGGGAAGGAATCCCCGCCGACAAAATGAACAAGATCTTTGACGGTTTTTACCAGGTTGCGTATTACATGACCCGACAGGCGGAAGGACTGGGGTTGGGATTGGCCATTGTCCAGCGTGTGATGAATCTCCACGGGGCCACGATCAGTGTGACCAGCGCGGCGGATCAGGGAACGACGTTTACGCTTCGGTTCCCATTTTTTGAGCATCCCCCGACGGCGAATGAGCTGATCGCTCCCCCCGCTGCTCCTTCCTGAGGGGTTGCCATGGGAATCCAGGGTTTGGCCGGATTCGTCATCGGGGTGATGGTGGGAACGCCGGTCAGCGCGTTGGCCTTGAATCAAACCGAAATCATCCAGACGCATATCCATCGGTTGGGTCGCGATTATGCCAGGGTTTATCAGCAAGAGGCCGCTTCCGCGCTGGTTCAAATAGGTCCTGCCGCCGTCCCCTTCCTGATTCAAGCGCTCAGCACTCCGGATACTCCCCGCCGGATCCACGTCATTGAAGTTCTGGGAGATCTGAAAGATCCAAAAGCCATGGATTTTCTGCTTCGTGAATTTGAAAACACCTCCTCCAAGGAAATCCAGTGCAAAATTGTTGAGGCGCTGGGTAAATTGCGGGCGCCCCTCCTGTATGATTTTTTTGCAAGCCGGGTGGAGGATCCGGACGCCGGCCTACGCTGCTTCGCGATCTGGTCGTTGGGTGAGCTGCGTCTTCAAAAAGCCGTTCCACTGTTATTAGAGGTCCTGCGCACCGAAGACGGCTATCCGCTGATCACGGCGATTGACGCGTTGGGGAAGACGGGGCTTCCGGAACAATCGACGCTTCTTTTGGAATATTTGAAGTATGAAAATATCCAGACCCGCTTTGTCACCGCCAAAGCATTGGGGGAAATCGGCGATGCGCGCGTGGTCCCGGCGCTCCTTCATGCGATGGTGAAAGAGCCCGATCCAGAAGTGCAGGAAGCGCTGGCTCAGACGCTGGGTAAAATCGGCGGGGACGCCGCCCTTTCAAAACTGGTGCAGCTGATCAAGGAAAAATCCTCCCCAACCCTGCAGCATCTGGCGGAGACCGGGCTGGAATCCGCGGGCCTGCAAGCGGCTTTCTATTTGATGCCGTTTTTGAAGGGGGACGATTTTCGCCTGCGTTTGAGCGCGGCCAAAATTCTGGGCGCCATCCGGGCTCCTGGAGCGATTCCTTATCTGGTGCAGATGGCCGAGGAGAAGAATCCAACCGCTCGCGTGGTCGCCATTACCGCGTTAGGCGGTTGCGGAGACATATCCGTCATGGCGTTGCTGACCCATATGGCGCGTTCCGATGAGATGGTCATTCGAGAAGCGGCGGCCGAGGCGATGAAAAAGATAGCGGCACGCAACGAGCAGTTGTATCAAGAGACCCGAAAGAGGAGCGGATAGAGCCGATGACGATCCGAAAATCCATCGTCGGAATAGGTCTTTTGATCCTCTGTGCGGGAGCGTGGGGCGCGTATTTAGTGGCTCGACAGGCTTTCTTGAATGACTTTAACGCAGGGGTTCAAGGTTATATGGCCGGCGACCTGGTCCTTGCGCGAAAGAAGCTGAACGAGGCCTTGTCCCGACGTCCGAAAAGCCTGCCGGTGAAGGAGTTGCTGGTGAAAGTTCTTCTGGAGAAAAGTTTGCAACACCGTCGAGCCGGTCATACGACGCAGGCTGAACACGCGCTAGACGAAGCCATGCGCCTGGCTCCCGCCAACGGGGAGGTCCAGGAGGCCCTGAGGATTCTGCGGATCCAATTGGCGCGTCCTGCGGTTAATCTGCCCCGCACAACGGATGAATTCTTAAAAACGCTCTCGATGGGGACCCGACATTCAGCCCCGGAGAGAGAATTCCCGCTATGGATGGAGGCACACCGGCAGCAGGAGCAGGTCGATCGGCGAGATTTTATAGGAGCGCTCTCGCAAAGCCAGGACCAATGGCAGGCGGTTCTCGAAAAACAGCAAACCCAGTTCAGCCGGATCCTTTACGGAAGTATCGCTTTCTTTGCTCTGGTGGCGTGTCTCCTGGTCTTGTTGATGGTGAAACTGTTATCCCTTCTGGTCGGGCGTCGGGGGTTGTTCGCTCAGGTCGCGGCGATTCAGGAGCAGTTGTCACTTCTCCATCCGGCGACACAGTGTCTGTCGGGTTCAGGGTCCCGTGCGGCGCTGAGCGAGTCTGTCGCGACCTTTCGCCGGCTCGATGCGGTTGAGGCAGAGCTGGTCCATACCTCAGACGTTGAAACAGCTCATCGTCTTCTCAAGCCGTATATCGAGGGAGAGGATCTATGGGCCAGGGCGCGTGCCGCCAAAACCTTGTATCGCCTGGATGCGCAAGCGTCTCTCGACGTGATGAAGGCTCTCTTAAACGATACCAACCCCGAAGCCTGGCTGTCGGCGATCTGGGGACTGGGGGAGTTGTCGACCCGGGAAGCGGTAGAGGTTTTAATCCCGCTGATCTGGCATCCGTATCAGCCACTCCAGCAGGCGGTCATTCGTTGCCTCATCCAGATTGAAAATCGTAAAAAGGCCGAGCCCGACGTCACCGCAAAAATACAAACCGTACTGGCTGAAGTCCGCGCAAAAACCAACTGGGTTATTTAGTCTTTTGAAAAATTTGACCTGTCAGGGAAGTATCCACTATAATGTCCGCTCTACCATTAGCACGATCAGCTGAATGCTGATCGTTTTGCTAATGGCCATCGCAACATTAAAGAACAGGCGGCGAAGGTGAGTTCTACATTTTTCCCGAAAAAAGACAGACAAACCCACCAATGGCATCTGGTGGATGCCAAGGGCCAGGTGCTTGGCCGGCTGGCGACCCGTGTGGCCGGACTGCTTCGCGGTAAGGGCAAACCCACGTTCACTCCTTATTTGGATGAAGGGGACGGGGTCATCGTTTTTAATGCTTCAAAGGTCCGTCTCACCGGAAACAAGATTGAACAGAAAGTCGCTTACAGCCACTCGCTGTACCCCGGGGGGCTGAAACTCGTGCCGTATACACGTCTGATGAAGGAGAATCCAGAGAGAGTCATCGTTCGGGCTGTCAGCGGCATGTTGTCGAAGAGCAAATTGCGTGACCGCATGCTGACGCGTCTGAAAGTTTATGCGGGGGCTGAACACCCGCATGCCTCCCAGCAACCTCAATTGCTGACACTCTCTTAAACTATCTATGGTCGTTGCCAATCAACAATTTCCTATTTGGGCCACTGGTCGTCGAAAAAATTCAACAGCCCGGGTCCGTTTAACTCCGGGAAGTGGTCGTTTCTCCATTAATGACCGGTCCGTTGAAAATTATTTTGGCGGGCATCATCGGTCCAAATGGGTTGCCATGAAACCGTTTGAAGTCGCTAAGGTCGGTTCCCAATACGATATCTGGGTGGATGTCGTGGGTGGGGGAGTTACAGGCCAGGCCGGAGCGGTCTCTCATGGGTTGGCGCGCGCTTTTTCGCAATTAGAAAATCCTCTCCGGATCTCCATGCGTAAAGAAGGTTTATTGACGAGAGATTCCCGAATGGTTGAACGAAAAAAGCCGGGTCGACCGAAGGCTCGCAAGCGCTTCCAATACTCGAAGCGTTAAAAACACTCTAAAAATAAGATCGTTATTAATAAAAACGGTCGCCAGATGTCTGGCGACCGTTTTTATTGTTCGCTGAAATATGTATTGACTTCATTAATTTAATCTGTTAGAAATCGACCAAGCTAGTGTACGTAAAATCGCGCTGTTTTTGATGAGGTCGTTCAAGAGGAGTCGATAAATGAACAAAGTCCAGTTGATCCAGCGAGTGGCCAAAGAAGCCCGCGTTAAAAAATCGCAAGCTTCCCGTTCCGTCAAAGCGCTGGTGAAAACCATCCGCGAAGCCCTGCGAGTGGGTGATAAGGTATCACTCTCCGGGCTTGGGACGTTTAAGGTGAAATCCCGCAAGGCGCGCAAGGGTCGGAACCCGAAAACAGGGGAAACGATCCAGATTCCTGTGGGCCGCAAAGTTTCTTTTAAGCCGAGTTTTTCATTGAAGAAGCTTGTGCGTCTAACGCCGCCTCTGGCGGCTACCACGCCACCCCCGCCAACCGTCCCATAAGAGCTGGATCGCCGCGTTTTTTGTTGTGCGATCCAGCTGTTTGGGAGGAAGAACACCTTCCTCTATTAGCACAGCCACACCCCTAGGCCATTCTCGACGGTCATCATGTCGTTGTTGAATATTTTTTGATACGATAGATGCTGATTATGACCGAATTTTCTGATCGATTAAACAAGCTGCCCCCCTATCTTTTTACGCGCATCAATGCGCTGAAAAAAGAGGCCTACGCCAAAAAGTTGGATGTGATTGATCTGGGGATGGGCAATCCGGATCATCCGACTCCGGATCCGGTGGTCCAGCGGCTCTGCGATACCGTTAAAAATCATCCCAGTACGCACCGCTATCCCCAGGCCAAAGGGATGCCGAAGTTCCGCAAAACAGTGGCGTCCTGGATGAAGCGCCGTTTTAATGTGGATTTGGATTCTGAAAAAGAAGTGGTAGCTTTGATTGGTTCAAAAGAGGGAATCGCTCACCTGGCCATGGCGGTTCTGAATCCCGGGGAAGTCGTTTTGGTCGGAGCCCCGTCGTATCCGGCCCATTTCAATGGCGTGATTCTGGCCGGCGGAGAAGTCTATTCCATTCCGCTGAATCCTCAGAATAATTTCCTGCCGGAGCTGTATAAAATCCCGGAGGCCGTTGCCCGCAAGAGCAAACTGGTATTTCTGAACTATCCGAACAACCCGACGGCCGCAGTGGTTCCGGATAAAGCGATTTTTAAGGAATGGGTCCAGTTCGCCAAGAAATACGATCTGATCATCTGCCATGACAACGCTTATTCGGAATTAACCTTTGACGGTTATGTCGCTCCCAGTTTCCTGGAAGTCGAAGGCGCCAAAGAGGTGGGGGTGGAAGTCCATTCTTTCTCGAAAACGTATAACATGGCCGGCTGGCGTATCGGCTGGATGTGCGGGAACCCCCGTGTCGTGGCTGCGGTGGAGAAGTTTAAATCGTTCCTGGATTATGGGTCTCCCACCTTTGTTCAGCTGTCGGCTGTGGCCGCGTTGGATCATTGGCCGGAGATTGTGACGCCGACGGTGCAGGCGTATCAACGGCGGCGGGATCATCTGGTCGATGGGATGGCCAAGCTGGGATGGGGGGTGCCCAAGCCCAAAGCGACCATGTATGTCTGGGCTCCGCTTCCGGAACCGTTCAAATCCATGGGTTCAATGGCTTTCGCGGAAAAACTTCTGCAAGAGACGGGAGTTGTGGTGACCCCGGGTGTTGGTTTTGGAGAAAGCGGCGAGGGATATATCCGGATGGCGCTCGTCACACACGATAACCGTTTTCATGATGTGCTGCTGCGTTTCAAGAAATTGCTGGCCTCGGCTTCTGCGGAAAATCTGTCAGGGGAGAAAGCCTCCGGGAGGCCCGCATGAATCGGCCCGTTCGTCTCGGCCTGGTGGGTTTGGGAACGGTGGGCGGCGGGGTCGTTCAGTTGCTCCGCAAAAATCGCGCCCTGATTGAAACCAAGGTCGGCGCGCCCATTGAACTGGCGGTGGTCTGCGATAAGGTTGTGACGCCCGCTCAATTCAAAAAGCTGGGGACCCGGGCGGTTTTTACGCGCAATGCCGATGAGGTCATCCTCAATCCGGATGTCGACATTTTTATTGAGTTGATCGGCGGGTACGAACCCGCGCGGACCTTTGTGCTGAAGGCGCTTCAGGCCGGCAAGCATGTGGTGACCGCGAACAAGGCGCTTTTAGCCAAGTATTGGGGGGAAGTCTTTCGCTCGGCGCGCGACCATCAACGCCTGGTCTATTTTGAGGCGTCGGTCGGCGGGGGGATTCCCGTTATTCAGGCGCTGAATGAGGGTCTTGCCGGAAACCGGATTTCCAAGATTACCGGTATTTTGAACGGGACCACCAATTATGTTCTTACGCGCATGAGCCAGGCCGGTCTCGACTATCCCACCGCGGTCAAGGAGGCCCAGAAAGCCGGTTTTGCCGAAGCGGATCCGACGTTCGATGTGGAAGGCATTGATGCAGCTCATAAGATCGCCATTCTGGCGTCCATCGCCAGCGGCACCTGGGTCCGTCTGGCCGATGTGGTCACGGAAGGCATCACGCACATCGATTCCCGCGACATGGCGTTTGTGCGGCGGGAGTTCGGTTACGTCATCAAGCTGTTGGGCATCACCCGCCTGACGGAAAAAACAGTAGAGGTGCGCGTTCATCCGGCGTTGATCCCGGAGACCCATCCGTTTGCCAACGTCCAGAACGAGTATAACGCGATCGCCATTGAAGGCGATGCGGTCGGCGATGTCATCCTTTATGGAAAAGGCGCCGGCCGGATGGCTGCCGCCTCAGCCGTTGTGTCGGATATCACGTACCTCGCGCGGCAGGTGGCGGCCCGGACCGCCGGCAAGCTTCCCTACATTTCCGGCGATCATCTCAAACATTTGACAGCCGTTCCAAAAGCGGAGATGAAATCGCGCTTTTATTTGCGATTTACAGTCGCGGACCGGCCGGGAGTTCTGGCCGGTGTTTCCGGCATCCTCAGCAAGGTCGGTGTTTCGATCGCCGGCGTCTATCAACCGGAGCACGGATTTACCGATACCAAGGGCGTTCCCATCATGATCCTGACCCATTTGACCACGGAGGGAGCGATGGAAAAGGCGCTCAAAGAGATTGGACGCCAGCGCTACATCCGTGCGAAAACCATTCTGCTTCGAGTCGAAGAGTAACCATGACCACGGCGCCGGTCCAGCCGTTGCGGCGGGGGGTCATCGAACGGTATCGGGCCTTCCTGCCCGTGAGCGATTCCACTCCGGTGATCACCCTGCTGGAAGGCGATACGCCGCTGATCCCGTCCCGCTATCTCTCCGATCTTCTCAAAATTAAATCCGACATCTACTTTAAATATGAGGGACTCAATCCGACCGGTTCCTTTAAAGACCGCGGAATGACCCTGGCGGTCTCCAAGGCGGTAGAACGCGGCGCCCGGGCGGTCCTGTGCGCGTCGACGGGGAATACCTCAGCTTCCGCAGCGGCCTATGCGGCTCGGGCCGGCATGACCTGCGCGGTCCTGATCCCGGAAGGCCGCATCGCACTCGGAAAACTGGCGCAAGCGCTGATGCACGGCGCCCGCGTCATCGCGATTCAGGGAAATTTTGACAAAGCGCTTACGCTGGCCCGTGAAATTTCCAAAACCCATCCGATTGTGCTGGTTAATTCAGTCAACCCAGATCGGTTGGAAGGCCAGAAAACCGCGGCTTTTGAAATTATTGAAACATTGGGTGAGGCTCCGGACATCCACTGCCTGCCGGTTGGAAACGCCGGGAATATTACCGCCTACTGGATGGGTTATCGGGAATTCCATGCCAAAGGTCGCAGCCGCCGCTTGCCGAAGATGTGGGGCTTCCAGGCTTCCGGTGCCGCTCCCATCGTACGGGGCCATCCGGTGGAGCATCCCGAAACCATCGCGACCGCCATTCGCATCGGTAACCCGGCTTCTCTTCAGGGAGCGCTCGCGGCCCGGGATGAATCTAAAGGGTTGATTGATGAGGTGACCGACGACGATATTCTGGAAGCCTATCGATTCCTGGCCGCCCGCGAGGGTATTTTCTGCGAGCCCGCTTCCGCCGCTTCCGTGGCCGGGTTGATCAAAACAGCTCAAAAAGGCATGCTCAAAGCCGGGCAAACAATCGTCTGCACCTTGACCGGACACGGGCTCAAAGATCCGGACACCGCCACGAAAGTTCATCAACTCCCGGTACCGGTAATACCCGAAATGGACACGGTTTTGAAGGCGATGGGATTTTAAATGAAGAAGGTTTTTTGCGGTTTGCTGGCTCTGGCGATTCTCGCGGGGTGCGGTCCCAAAGAAAAAGTCGCTCGGATCGCGGTGGCGTTGCCGTTAACCGGAGACATCGCCGCCTTAGGGCAGGGGCTGAAACGCGCCTGCACGCTGGCTCTGGAAGAATCGGCGCAGAACCGGCACTCCACCGGTTTTAGGGTGGAGATAAAAACGTTCGACGATCGCAGTGATCCGAAAGAAGCGGTCGACGTGGCCAACCGAATCGTTTCGGACGCCTCGGTGGTGGCGGTGATCGGTCACTTTAATTCAGGCTGCAGCCTCCCGGCTTCCCTTGTGTATGCCCGCCACCATCTGGCGATGATTTCCCCGGCTGCGTCCAACCCGAAGCTGACCCTGCAGCAGCTCGATCCATCCTGGCGATATCCCAAAACGATTTTCCGGGTGAATACCACCGATGACATCCAGGGGTCCTACGCCGGGGAATTTGCGGTCAAAACACTCAAGGCCCGGCGGGCTTGCATCATCCACGATAAAACCGCTTATGGACAGGGGGTTGCCGAAGAATTCCGGAAACGTTTGGAGGCTTTGGGGGGGACAGCCCTTTCCTTTGACGGAGTCAATGTGGCGGACAAGGATTTCAACGCACTGCTGACTCGCCTTCATGAATTGCATCCCCAGATGATTTACTTCGGGGGCGACTATGCCGGCGGCGGGTTGATCGTGCGCCAGGCGCGCGGGGTCGGGGAAAAAGCCCCGATGGTTCTTTCAGAGGCGAACTTTGATCCGGAGTTTCTTCGTGTGGCCGGAGCGGCCGCGGAAGGTTGTTATGTGACATTCCTGGGGAGCCCAACCAGTTTGCTGCCTTCGGCGCGCCGTTTTGTGGATGCTTACCGGGCCCGCTATCCCGGTGTGGAAGTCAAAGCGTACGACGGCTACGGTTACGAAGCCATGGCTATCGTTTTAAGCCTGATCGAGAAAGTGGGACCGGATCGCGTAAAGATCCTGGCGGCCCTGCCCTCCGTGGCTTACCAGGGGGTTCTCGGAGAAACCCGCTTTGATCAAAAAGGCGACACGCTGAACCATCGGATCACGCTCTTCCAGGTAAAAGACGGCCAATTCCAGCCGGTTAAATGATCCTTCAACAACTGGTCAATGGTCTCACCCTCGGTTCTCTCTACGCGTTGATCGCTCTCGGCTATACCATGGTCTATGGGGTGCTCCTCATGATCAACTTCGCGCACTCCGAGATCTTCATGTCCGGCGCTTTTATCAGTTTGCTGGTCTACCAGCGGCTCATCCCCTGGTTGTCTCCTTCGGAAGCGTGGCTCGTGGCGATCGTGCTGGCCTTTGGCGGGAGCGCGCTCCTAGCCCTGGTCGTGGAACGGTTTGCCTATCGTCCATTACGCCGGTCCTCGCGTCTGACCCCTCTGATCTCTGCGATCGGGGTTTCGATCCTCCTGCAGAATGCGGGTTTTCTTTTTATCTCGGATCAGTCCCTCGCCTATCCGCAGGTGTTTGAAATCCGGCATTACCAGTGGGGCGGGGTGGAGATCAATTCCCTTCAAATCCTGATCCTGGTTGTTTCCCTGGGGCTCATGGGGATCCTTCATCTATTCGTCAACCGGACGCGCCTGGGTACCGCCATCCGGGCCACGGCGCAGGATTCGACGACCGCTTCCCTGATGGGCATTCCTGTGAATGGGATTATTGCGCTCACATTCCTGCTGGGAGGTGCTTTGGGCGGTGTCGCCGGCGCGCTCAACGGGCTGTACTACGGCTCCATCAAATACAACATGGGATTTATTCCTGGGATCAAGGCTTTTACCGCAGCGGTATTGGGAGGGATCGGTAATATTCCTGGAGCGATGTGGGGGGGAATTATTTTAGGGGTTCTGGAATCGCTGGCCGCGGGGCTTATCCCGAACGGATCCGAGTGGAAAGATGTGATCGCTTTCTCGATTTTGATCCTCATTCTGTTGTTCCGGCCGGAGGGGCTTTTTGGCCGTCACGTTCCGGAAAAATTATGAACCGTTACGGACGCCACGGGGCCTGGGCGGCTTCGCTCTCCTTTTTTCTGATCATCCCTTTCTTCCTCGATGGGAGCCGTTTCGCCTATCTCATTCGCCTGGGAGGCATCGCCGGTCTCTATATGCTGCTGGCTCTGGGTCTAAACCTGGTGGTGGGGTTTGTCGGTCTTCTGGATCTCGGTTTTATGGCGTTCTACGCGATCGGGGCGTATACCGCCGCACTCCTGGCGATCATGAAAATGCCCTTTTGGGTCTGCGCGGCGGCGGCGATGGTCGTGGCGATGGCGGCTCGTCTGGCGGTCGGTTTCCCGGCCTTGCGTCTGCGCGGGGACTACTTGGCGATTGTAACGCTCGGTTTCGGAGAGGTGGTCCGTCTCATTTTTACGAACTGGGACGCGCTGACGAACGGCCCGAAGGGACTCCCCCGGGTCGGAGAATCCATCCCGCCGATTTCGCTCTTCGGCTTTACGTTCACCTCGAACCTTCATTATTACTACCTGATCGCGGTTTGCGTCCTGGCGGCGGCCTGGGTCTGTTACCGGCTGGACCACTCCCGCCTGGGGCGCGCGTGGGTGGCCATTCGCGAAGACGAAATCGCCGCCGAGCTGATGGGGGTGGACGTCACGAAGCAGAAACTCGTGGCGTTTGGAATCAGCGCGCTTTTTGCCGGCTTGGCGGGCGCCATTTTTGTGCATTGGGAAAATTTTGTGACACCGGAGTCCTTCACCTTCTGGGAATCCGCGCTGCTCGTTTGTGCGGTCGTGCTGGGCGGGATGGGATCGGTCAGCGGAGTGATGCTGGGCGCTTTTTGCATCGTGGCGGTTCCGGAATTTCTTCGGGATCTGCTGGGAAAGTCGTTTGCGGACGCCCGGTACCTGCTTTTTGGACTCTCGTTGATTCTGATCGCGATTTATCGCCCGCAGGGTCTTGTCCCGAGCCGGCGGCGGTCACTGGAGCTTCACCCGGCGGAGCCCGAGGAGAACGCCCCGTCCACGCTTTTTGATGTCGAGGGAAAATAATGGGATTCCTGGAAGCCCTGTCCGTCACAAAAGCGTTTGGCGGCATCGCCGCATTGGACCGCGTGGACCTCTCTATTAAGGAGGGTGAGATCCTGGGCCTGATCGGACCGAACGGGGCAGGGAAGACCACCTTTTTCAATGTTCTTACCGGGCTTTACGAGCCGGAGCACGGGGAAATCCTTTTCCGGGATCAGCCCATCCAGGGATTGGCCCCGCATGAAATCGCGGCGTTGGGCATCGCGCGCACGTTTCAGAACATCCGGCTTTTCCCGAACATGACAGCGATGGAAAATATCATGGTCGCCCGGCATTGCCGGACGCAGTCCGAATTCTTTTCCACTCTTTTTAAAACACGTTCGTTTACACGGGAAGAGCAGGATATTCAACGGTCCGCCCGGGATCTGCTGCGCTTCATGGGGCTGCTGGATCGCGGCAATGCCCTGGCGAAAAACCTTCCCTATGGCGAACAGCGCCGGCTCGAAATGGCGCGCGCGCTCGCGCTGGACCCTCGGCTTCTCCTGCTCGATGAGCCGACCGCGGGCATGAACCCGACCGAAAGCCAGGAACTGATGCAGTTGGTGAAACGGATCCGGGACCGCGGCATCAGCGTCCTGCTCATCGAGCATCAGATGCGCGTCGTCATGAGCCTTTGTCAGCGGGTGGTGGTTCTGGATTATGGGGAGAAGATCGCCGACGGCACGCCGGCGGAGATCCAGCAGAATCCGGCGGTGATCGAAGCGTATCTCGGGAAAACGTCCAGTCCCGGTGACGAGGTTGGCCATGCTTGAGATTGGCGAACTGCGCACGTCGCATGGCCGAAAAATTGAGGCTCTCAAAGGCGTCAGCCTTAAACTGATGCCCGGGGAAATCGTCGCGCTGATTGGCGCCAACGGGGCGGGAAAAACAACACTGCTCAAGTCGATTGCCGGCTTGCTGACGCCGGATAGCGGCGATATTCTGTTTGAAGGCCAGCGCATCAACGGGAAACCGCCGCATCGCGTGGCCGCGCTCGGGATCGTTTATGTGCCGGAAGGCCGGCGCATTTTCCCCCGCCTGACGGTGCGCGAGAATCTGCAGATGGGCGCTTACCTTCGACGGGGACGGGCCGGCATCGCAGAGGATCGGGAACGCATAGCCGCGTTTTTCCCGGTATTGCGGGACCGGCAGGATCAGCTGGGATCCACGCTTTCCGGCGGCGAACAGCAGATGCTGGCCATGGCGCGGGCTTTGATGGCGCGCCCAAAGCTCTTGATGCTGGATGAGCCGTCCATGGGACTGGCTCCTTTAATGGTGGAAAAGGTATTTGACATGGTGCGCGACATCCATCGTCAGGGAATGGCCATTCTGATGGTCGAGCAGAACGCCCACAAAGCGCTCCAGGTGGCGCAGCGGGCTTATGTCATCGAGACGGGTCAGATTGTTCTGGAAGGTCCGGCGGCTCAACTCATGAACAACCCGCAGGTCCAACATGCCTATTTGGGCGTGCAGTAAAACATCGGTCGCACTCATTTGTGTGGGCAGCGAACTGTTGCGCGGTAAACCCAACACGCACGCCTCCACTCTGGCCAGCCGCCTCGCCAGCATCGGTCTAGAGCTATCCGAAGAAAACACCTTTGGCGATGAGCCGGGACCCTTAACGGAAGGTATCCGCCGGGCGCTCCTGAAACATGCTGTGGTCATTATCACGGGGGGGCTGGGCCCCACGTTTGACGATATCTCCCGCGAAGCCGCCTCCGCCGCGACCGGGCGTTCGCTTCGGCTATCCAAAAAACTCCTGAAAAAAGTCCGGCAAAAATTCCGAAGGGCCCATTACCGGATGCCGCCGGCTAACGCCCGGCAAGCGGAGCTTCTGGAAGGTGCTGACGTCATCCCGAACAACGTTGGAACAGCGCCGGGTCAATGGTTGGGGTTGAGACCCCGGCAGGTGCTAATCCTCTTGCCAGGCCCGCCTTCCGAACTCCATCCCATGCTCGAGGATTTTGTCCTGCCTCACTTGAAGAAGGCTTTTCCGGCGCAACCCGTGGCCGAGGCTCACCTGCATTTCGTCGGGCTTCCCGAGTCCGTCGTGGATCATCGTGTTCGGCCGATCATTCAACGGGTCGAAAAAATTATGGGTGGGCAAGTTGGCTTTACGATTTTGGCTCACCTCGGTCTGGTGGATTTTGATGTTTTTGCAACAGCGGCGACACGACTCCGGGCGATTCAGATACGGGACCGGATTGTGACCGATGTGCGGCGGCGGATGGGTAAAAACTTTTATGGAATGGACCCCGATTCCTCGCTCGAAGTCGTCACCGGGAACATCTTCCGGCACCAGAAAGCCACGCTGGCCGTGGCGGAATCATGCACCGGAGGATGGCTGGGCCGCTGTCTGACTAAAATTCCAGGGTCCTCCCGCTATTTTCTTGGCGGGGTGATCGCCTACAGCAACAAGGCTAAAACCCGCCTCCTTCGTATTCCCGTCGGCCTTCTTAAGCGCTATGGCGCCGTTTCGCGTCCGGTGGCCGCTGCCATGGCCAAAGGGGTTCGCCGGTGCCTGGGCAGCCAGGTTGGACTCAGTATTACCGGCATCGCCGGACCGGATGGGGGGACCCCCCGAAAGCCGGTTGGGCTTGTGTATATCGGGGTTTCCTCGAGAAAGACAACCCGCACCTATGCGTATCGCTTTTTCGGTTCGCGGGAAGCCATCCGTCAGCGCGCGGTCATTGCGGCGCTCGACATCCTGCGGACGGTTTTTAAAGGGCGGTAGGGGACGTAGTTGCCTTTTTGCCTTCGTGTCGACCGTTATGGCAATAAGGCAACTACGTCCCCTAGGCCCTGCGGATGGTTTTTTAGAAATCGCTTGTAAAAATGGCGTTGTTCCTGTAGATTTAGTAAGTCTTTTTTATGCGCCAAATCTTTGCTCATCTCAAGTCGGGGACACTTCTCCGCTGCTACAAAGTCATCCTGCTGGGGAGCGTTCTGCTGGTGTCCGGCACCGTGATCCCTTCCGACTGGAATCCGTCCATCTCCTCCTATCGCCGTCCCGAGGTGCATCTTCCGCAACATCCCTGGATTGCGCTGACGTTTGATGACGGTCCGCATCCCGTCATGACGGAAAAACTGCTGGCCGTTTTGCAGCAGGAGCACGTCCCCGGAACTTTTTTCGTCGTCGGTAAAATGGTCGAACGGTATCCTCAAATTGCACGGGAAATCGTTCGCCAGGGTAACGAAATCGCCAACCACACCTTCAGCCATACGCGCTTGACCGCTCTCAATGATAAAGCGGTGCTGGGCGAGCTGAATCAGACGCAGGCCGTCATCCGCCGGCTGACCGGCTGCGAGACGGTGCTTTTCCGCCCGCCGGGAGGCGATTATAACCGCGAGACGGTTCGCGTGGCGTCCCATGCGGGGTATCACATGGTGTTGTGGAGCATCCTGACCAATGACATCCATGGGGGAAGTCAGAAACGGATTTATCGCCGGATCATGAAAGGGGCCGAGGATGGCGGAATTGTCCTGATGCATTCCGGCATGGAAAATTCCATCGACGTTCTTCCCCGCGTGATCGCTTCGCTTCGTCAAAAAGGATTTCATTTTGTCACGGTCTCTACGCTGATGGGGCTTTCCTCGGCGCAGGACGTTCTCCCCAAACCTCCCGAGGCGCCTCTGCCGCCGGCACCCCAGCCGGTCCCTCCGACGCTGCGCCAGCGGCTTGTTTACAAGACAGCTCTCCATGCACTTCTCTGAAACACCCCGTCCACACCAAACGTTTAAACGCCTCATGATTCGATGGATCGCCGGAGCCTGTTTGGTCGGGCTGGCCGGATTGATTCTGGCCCTTCGTCTTCAGAGCCGCACCCCTGAACGTTTTGTCGTTGCCAAGGGAGCCTCTGCCCGGGAAATCGCTCATAACCTTCGGCATCAGGGACTTCTCTGGCACCCCTGGACGTTTGTCTGTTGGGTCAAGCTTTGTGGGAAAAACGGGATTCATCCCGGCTATTATTTGTTGTCTCCCCGGTTGACGGGTTATCAGATTTACAGGACTTTCCGTCAGGGCCCGCCGGTGGTGCGCGTCACGTTTCCGGAAGGATGGTCGGCGCAGCAGATGGCGGTTCTTCTGAAAGCAAAAGAAATTACCCCGGCAGAGCCGTTCATGGTTCTGGTGAAACAGCAGCACCTGGAAGGTTATTTATTTCCGGACACCTATTTTTTTGAGCAGGGTCTTGCCCCGCAAGGGGTGCTGGACCGGATGGTCCGCCGCTTTCACGAGCAAGAACCCCGTGATCTAAAAGGTCAGGTGAAAGTGCTTAAATTGACGTATAACCAGATCGTCACGCTGGCTTCGCTGGTTGAAAAAGAGGCGCGCGTCCCCGAAGAGCGGTCCTTGATTGCAGGGGTCTATCGCAACCGGTTGCGCCGCCGGATGCGTTTGGAGGCCGATCCAACGGTTCAGTATGCTCTCGGCGGGTGGAAAGAAAAATTGAATTACAAGGATCTGGCGGTCGAATCGCCGTACAATACCTATCGTCATTACGGGCTGCCCCCGGGACCCATCTGTAATCCCGGAGCCGCTTCGCTCGCCGCGGCAGCTCATCCCACTCGTTCAGAGTATTTATTTTTTGTGGCGGATCCGGCTACGGGACGCCATACGTTTTCCAAAACCTACCAGGAACACCTGGTGGCGCAGCATGTCAAGCGTCGTGTCAGGACATCCGTTGGAGCGGCGAAATGAACAAAATCTTATGGATGGCGTTTTTTTTCCTTTTGTCACCGGTTGTCTATGCGGCGGGGCTTGCCGAAAACCAGTCGCGGTTCGGAAAAGTGACTGGAGATGTCGGATTGTTATCCCCGGGAGCAGCTGATTGGATTGAGGCGCACGAGGGGCTCCCTCTGGAACCGGGGGATCATATTCGAACCGGGGAGGACGGAGAAGTTGAAATCATCCTTTCCGAGAATGTGATCGGGATGCTGCGCCCGCAAACCGATCTGACGCTGGGACATCTTGAAACGAATTCCGGCCAAGTCAGTTTATCCAGAGGCGTTTTCCTTGGCCGGGTGGACTCCACCCGTGCCGCACCCGGGCAAAACTGGGGATTCAACACGCCGATGGCTGTTTGCGCAGTCCGAGGGACCGAGTTTGCGCTGGAGATGTCAAAGGAAGACGGGACGCACCTGGGAGTTTTTAACGGGGAAGTCGAAATGAGTCCGGCCGAAGGGGCCGGTGGTTTGCCGGAGCCGGTCCGAGTGGCCGCCGGTCACGAGGGAATCGCCCAGCGGGGCAAACCCTTGAAGGTCCTGGATCGATTCACTCCCCGGATGCAAGGCCATCGCGGATTATTGCATGATCTGAGCCGGCGGCAGCTGCGCGTGCAGCAAACCTGGTCCCCGTTCACGCCGGAGTACCATAAAGACCTCCGGCGGCGGTTCGTGGCTCCGGTCCGCAAACGGCCGGCCCATCGCGCAGCGGGTTTGCATCGGGACCGGTCACGGAGGAAGGGAAACTAATTATGCAGCTCTCGGAACAGGATCTCATCCGAATTTTTGAGGCGACGCGCGCCATTACGTCGACGCTGGGCCTCTCCGACCTGCTCAAGACCGTCATGCGCCTGGCCAGCGAAGTCGTGCGGGCCGAGGCCTCTTCCCTGCTCCTGCTGGATCCCGTCACGGATGAACTGTATTTCGATCTGACGCTGGGAGAAAAAGGAGGCGCCTTGCAGCAGATTCGCCTGAAAAAAGGGGAGGGCATCGCGGGATGGGTGGCGGAACACCGCCAGGCGGCCGTCGTGAATGACGTGACTCAGGATCCGCGCTGGACGCAAAAGGCTGACAAAACCACCCAGTTTCAGACGAAATCCATTCTGGCCGTTCCGATGCAGGTGTACGACAAACTGGTTGGCGTGATGGAAGTTATTAATCGTGCCGACGGTCAGCCCTTCAGTGAGGCGGATGCACGGATTCTGGAAGCCTTCGCGTCCCAGGCCGCGGTCGCGATTGAAAACGCCCGGCTCTTCGAGTCGATCCGGCAGGAAAAAGAAAAAATGTCCACCATGCTGGGAGAAATGATCGAAGGGGTGATCCTTCTGGATCCAGCGGGACGGGTGGTGTTGTCCAATCTGGCGGCCCGGAAGTTGCTGGGGAGTTCCCAGTTGGATGGGACCACCTGGAAATCGATTGAGGAAACGTTTCAGGTTCAACCGGCCTGGGAGGAAATCGCCTCCACCCTCGGGGGGGCCGGCGGTGTGGAGTTGTCCCGTCTAGCGGCGCCGTCGCTGTTTCTGGCGGGAGTGATCAACCAGATCTGCGATGACCGGGGGAAAGTGACCGGCTATCTCCTCGTGTTATCCAACGTCACGGAAGAGCGGCGTGAAGCCCAGATGAAGAAGAATTTTCTGGCCCTTGTGTCGCACAAGCTGAAGACGCCGCTCGTCGCGATCCGTGGTTTTACGCCCATGCTGCTCGAAAAGCCTGAGGAGCTGACCAGCTTTCAGCGGACCGCCATCGAAACCATTGATCGCAACAGCCAGACGTTGACGAGCCTCGTGGAGAAGCTGGTCTGGTTTGCGGCCCTGGAATCCGAGACCCTGGAGCTGACACGCAAGCCGTACAGTATCGCGGATGTTCTGGATGTAGCGCTGACCGATCTGGCGCCGCTTCTGCGCACGGTTGAAACCCAGATTATCAAGGAGCCGTCACTCCTGACGCTGCCGATGGTGGTCCTGGATAAGATCTGGATGAAAGAGGTTTTCCGGAACCTGATTGAGAACGCCATCAAGTTCAACCCGAACCAGCCGCGCCAACTCTGCATTCGGGGGCAGTTCCTGGACGGGACGGTCCGCCTTTCTTTCATCGATAACGGCCCGGGAATCCCGTCGGAGAAACAAGAGCAGATCTTCCAGAAGTTCTATCAGATCGATGATCATTTCACCGGCCAGGTCCAGGGGATGGGACTGGGGCTGGCCTTGGTCAAACGAGTCGTGGAAGAGCACGGCGGCCAGATTCGTGTGGAATCGACCCTTGGCGAAGGCAGTGTTTTCGTCGTGACGTTGCCCGCGGTATCGTAGAATACCTATCCGCAAACGTCATCCCCGGCAGCCACTGGCCGGGGATCCATCATCGATGTGTTGATCCCCCGCCAGAACCCGCGGGGGATGACGGAGAAAAATGAACCCAACCTTATTTTCGTTATTAACTTTCGGGGATTACGCCGATCTCTATTGGGAGGAAGCGTCTTCCCTGTCCATCAGCTGGGAAGAGGGAAAAGTGGAACGCTTTACCGGAGGGCAGGAGTGCGGCGCGGGTCTCCGGTACCGGATTGGCGACGAGAACCGGTATGCCTCTATCGACGATCCGAATGACGACGCCATCGCTTTGCTGGCGAGACAGTTGATCGGGCCACTCGCTCTCCCAGCGACAAAACCTTCGATCGTGCCTCTCCCCCTGCGTTTGTCACGACCTTCCATTGGCCAACCGTTCGACCAAATCCCGGCCGACCGCAAAGTGGCTTTAGTGAAGAGCGCCTACGAGGCCGCCTCCATCCCCTCCGTACGCCAGATCTCCATCCATTACGGCGAGTCGGTGAAACAGGTTCGGATTTTGACGTCGGAAGGAGAACAATCCGAGGAGTGGCGAAGCGTTGTGACCTTCTCCATTAAGGTGGTGGCGGAAAAAGAAGGAACGCGTCAAACCGCCTATGAGGCGATCAGCGGCAGCGGCGGGTTCGAACTCTTTACGAAGCACGATGTCATCGCCATTGCCCGGAAAGTGGCCCGGAGAGCGGTTGATCGGCTCAGCGCGCCCCCGGCGCCTCTGGGAGAAATGCCCGTGATCATCGCGGCCGAAGCGGGGGGAACGCTGATCCATGAAGCGATCGGGCATCCGCTTGAAGCGGATGCGGTTCAAAAAGGTGTTTCACCGGTTTATCAGGGGGCTATCGGGAAAATCGTCGGAAACGAGAAGGTGAGCGTGCTGGAAGACCCCACTATGCCGGGGCAACGGGGGTATTACGCTTTTGACGACGAAGGAACGCCGGCCCAGCGCGTGGTGCTGATCGACCACGGGGTTCTGAAAACCTATCTCTATGACCGGCAAACCGCGCGCAAGGACGGGGTGCGCTCCAATGGGCACGGCCGCCGCGAATCCTTCCGGCATCGTCCCATCCCGCGCATGGCCAACACCTTTGTCGCGCCCGGGCCGGATGATCCTCAAGCCATTCTTCATTCCATCCCGAATGGGTTGCTGGTGACCCGGATGGGCGGCGGCCAGGTCGAGCCGGCAACCGGGGATTTTGTTTTTGAGGTTGAAGAAGGGTTTCTCATCAAGGACGGCCAGGTCGGGTCGCTGATCCGTTCGGCCAATCTCCTCGGCAACGGTCCGGATGTTCTCAAAGCCATAGACCTGGTCGGCTCCGACATGGGATGGTCCGTCGGCACCTGCGGTAAAGACGGCCAGGGCGCCCCGGTTTCCGATGGCCTGCCCACCCTGCGGATCCCCAGAGGTGTTGTCGTCGGCGGCGTCGCGTCGTAAGAAAACAAGCCGTTAACGTTTCATTTCCTTGCGTCTTCCTTTCCGAAGAGTTACATGAAAAGCAATCGCATGAATACAGAGTCCGCCATACGTATTTTGGTCGTTGACGACGAGGGACCTGTCCGGGAGCTTTGCGCCCGGGTTCTGGGCCCGCTGGGGTATGAGGTTGAAACCGTCCGGGATGCGGATGAAGCCATGGCCCTGGCCAGCGAGAAAACGTTTGATCTGCTCCTCACCGACTTCCGGATGCCGGGACCGATGGATGGGCTGGCGCTGGCCCGCGACCTTCGCAGCCGGTGGCCCCATCTGCGGATTATGTTGATGACCGCTTTCCCGGCGGTGGAAATCGCGATCGACTCCCTTCGCATCGGTGCCTTTGACTACCTGATTAAACCGTTTGATCAGGAGTATTTAAAAGAGCGCGTGCGGGCCGCTCTGGCGTACGTTCCTCCTGACCGGTAAGACGATGCGGGTAACGGGGGGACTCTGGATGCGTTGTCTTTCGGTCGTTGTCCTCGGGGTTTCTTTGTCCCCTGCGGTTTTATCCAGCGATAAGATGGTGCCCGCGCTGGATCCCCAGGCCGTTCCGCTTTTGATGGAGGCGTATCGCCGATCCACCTCTGCCGGGGCCCGCTCAAAAATCCTCGAGTCGCTCGGAAAGCAGTCACACCCTGAGCTGCTCCGTTGGTTGACCCGGCAACTGGATGACCCGCGCACCAGCACCCGGTGTTTTGCCATCTGGGCGTTAGGCGAACTCCATTCCGCGAAAGCCGTTCCGGCGCTGCAGCGGATGTTGCATGATCCGGAGCAGGCCGTTCGGATCGTCACGGTGGACGCGCTCGGCAAGACCGGCCGGGACACGATGGTTGCTTTGATCGTGTCGACCTATCTTGAGGCGGAAGACGTTCAAATGCGTTATGTCGCAGCCCGGGCCATGGAAGGCGTGGGGGGGCCGGAGTCGGGACCGCTTCTCCTGGAGCATGTGCGCGAAGAATCTTCTATCGACGTTCAAGAGGCCCTGGCCACCGCGGCCGGGCGGATCGGGGGAGAAGACACGATCGCGCAACTCATAGAACTCTTGAAGAATGCCTCTTCTCCAGTTATGGAACATATAGCCGAGGATGGCCTGAAGGCGGGCCGCCCTGAGCTGGTACGGGAAGCGCTTCAGCCGATGTTGTCGGAAGATTGGCGTTTAAAGTTGTTGGCGACGCGAATACTAAACGCTCTGGAGCCAAAGCCATGAGAATTAAAGCACTTGTGTCGGGCCTGATCGTTTTTATCGTTTCCTCCGGTTTCTGGGGGGGATACGTTCTGTCGCGCCGGGCTTTCGTGCGCGACTTGAACGGCGGCGTGAAAGCTTTTCTGGATGGGAACTATGCGGGGGCGGCGGAGTGTTTGGAAAAGGCGCTGGCCCGCCGGCCGGGAAATCACCAGGCGCGAGAGTTGCTCGTCAAAGCGCTCGTGGAAGAAAGCTTTCTCCGGTATCACCACAAGGACTTTGACGGGGCTGTTCAACCGTTGACGCGCGCCTTGGCGCTCACCTCGCCGTCGGATCAGGCGCATCAGGCCCTCTCGGCTTTGAAGTCGCAGCTGGCGCCTTCTCCGGACGCGGTACCGGTTCCGATGAAGGATTTTCTGCGGGACCTGTACCGGAAACTCCCTTCGGAAGGCCAGCCGCTCAGCGTGCAAGCCGCGATGCAGGAGTGGCTGGAACAATCGCGAAACAATCAGGAGCAATTGATCCGGCGGCTCTGGCAGGCCCAGGAACGCTGGCTGGAAAATCTGGAACACGAAAAAGATCAGTTCCGTAGACTGCTTTATGGCGGGTTGGCTCTCTTCGCGGTCGGCGGGATGGGCCTCGCCATCGTGTTCGTCGGGGTGCTGCAGGCCTATTTTGGCCGCCGCGGGGTTGTGGCCCGCCTGCTGCAAGAGCATCATCAGCGTCTCATCTCCAGTCTGCCCATGGGGTCTCAGGTTTTTCTCGGTCCTCCGACGGATTTGCAGGTCGTGCCCGGGATGAAACAGATCGACGCGATCGAAGCGGAGCTGGTGAAGAACGAGGATACCCACCGGGCGCAGGAGATGTTGCGGAATTTTCTCAAGGAGGAAGATCCGTGGGTGCGCGCCCGGGCGGCCAAAGCCCTTTACCAGTTTGATCCGAAAGCGTCTCTCGAAGAATTGCGCAAGCTCGTCAATGATTCTCGCGGCGGGACGCAAGTGCCGGGCCTCTGGGCACTTTCGGAGCTGGCCAGCAGCGAGGCTATGGACGTGCTGGTTTCTCTCGTGGACAATCCCAGCCGGGACATTCAGCAGGCCGCGGTTCGTTGTTTGGTTCAGCTTCAGGAACGTATTGACCTCCCCCTGCCGATCAGGGAGCAACTCCGTGACCGGTTGGCCATTATCCGATCCAAAACCGGCTGGATTATCTAGAATAAAATCCTTGAGACTTCCTTGTTCTCCTGATAGGAGGGGAATGCCTTTTTCTGAAACCATGTGTCAATAAAGCGAAAATGCGCTTTTGAGACAAGGTGACAAAGAGAAAATGCCGGAAGGACTACGGTATGAGTTCCTGGGAAGATTCCTACTCTGAGAAGGAAATCACGGATCTGGAAACCGCGCGTCTGGCGCTGAGGGGGGCGATCGCCAGTCTGCGCAGCCTACAGGATCTCAATACCACGCTGAAAGCGGAACTGCAGGACCTCTCCGCCCGGGAGAAGGTCTGGCGGCAACGGATCGCTGAGGCGGAAACTCACATCGCGGATCTTCAGTCGAAGTGGCAGGCCAGCCAGCGGACTCAGGAAGAATACCGGCAGGAATTCGCGGCACAGATCCGCAGCGAGGTCGCTCTCCAGGAACAGACGAAGTGGGAAGCCCGCCTCCAGGAAATTCAAGACACCCTTTTGGAATGGCAGAAAGCGCGCGACCTTCGCGAAGCGGAGCTGGCGCGCGTCAAGGAGCTCCTGACCCAGCGCGACGATGATCTGCTGCGTCTCCACAAGGAGAAAATGGCTTTTGAGCAGCGGACCGAACAGGAGCTGGCGTCTCAGCTCGCCAAATCACGGAAAGATATCAAAGCCGCCATCGAGGCGGCGATCCAGGAGAAAAACAAGGAAATCACCGAGGTCCAGGCCAAATGGCTGAAGGAGACGAAGGAACTCAAGGAAATCCTCCTGCGCACCGAACTGGAGATGAAGCAGAAGGAGGAAGCCCTTCAGAAAGAGTATCACGAACGCCGCCGGGAGCTGGAAAGTCTCTGGGTCCAGCGGGAGCAGGCGGTGTGGAAGCAGGCGGAAACCAGCCGTGTGGAGATGGAATCGACTCTCCAGTCCCAATTGCAGACGCGGCAGCAGGATCTCGAAAAAGAAAAAGAACACCATAAGGCCCTGTTCGACGAACGCACCCAGTCGCTGGCCACAGCGCATCGCCAGCAAGAGAAGAGTCTGCAAATCGCTTTTGCCGAGAAAGAGTCCAAACTTCGGGAAGAGCTGGCGGCGCAACTGAGAGACAAGGAAGCCCAACTCGAAGAGACTCGAACCGCACTTCAGCGGCAGACCGCGGATCGCGATCTGGAACTTCAACAGGCTTTCCGAAAGAAGGAAGAAGCGCTTCGGCAGGCATTTATCGAGAAGGAGACCGAACAGCGAGCCAAGATCGAAGAACAGTTGGCCCGCGAGCGTGCGGCTCAGCAGCAAGTCCTAGCCAAGGAAAAAGAACAGCTTCAAGCGCGGGCCGAAGAAAAACGCCAGGCGCTCCTGGCTCAGCGGGATCATCTGGAGCAGGGCCTGTCAGAACAACAGGCGGTGCTCTCCAGGGAATGGCTGGCCAAAGAGACCGAGCTGCTGGAGCGGCAAAAACAGGAGATCCAGGCTCTCCAGTCTGATTGGACGAACCAGCAAAAAGAGTGGTTGTCCCAGCACCAGGAAGCGCTGCAGCAGGCGCAAAAAGCGTTTGACGAAAAACAGCAGGCGCTGGAGTCCGATTTCGCCGCCCATCAAAAAGATCTTGAGAAACACCATGCCCAGCGGGAAACCGAGCTGGAAGAACGGCTGGCCCGCCAGGAGTCGGAGAGCCGCCAGGCCTGGGTTCAAAAGGAATCGGAAACCCACGCGCACTATCAAAAACTTCTCCTCGAGGAACGCGCCAAGCTGGACGCGGAGCGTCTCCATCAGAATGAACAAGTGACCCGCGATCGGGACGCACTCCAGCAGGAATTTGACCAGAGTAAATCCGTTTTCCTCCAGGAGATTGTTAATAAGGAAAAAAATCTGGTCGCGGAGTGGGCCCTGAAAGAAAAACAGGTCCACGACCAGTACCAGCAAACGCTGAATCGGGAGCGTTTCTCGGCCAAGGCGGAGATCCAGCGGGTGCAGCAGGCTTTTGATCTTCAGCGCGAACGACTGGAAGACGATTTTAAGTCCAAGGAACGGGCTTTGCTCGCGCGGATGGCGGATCTGGAAACGGATATGGCGTTGCGGTGGCACAAAAAAGAAGCGGAGTTTGTGGACCATCTCACACGGGAATACAAGAACAGAAAACAGGAGCTCGAAGACCAGCTGCGGCAGGAAGTGGCCGGGCAGGTGGCCAAAGAAACCGAAGCGCTGCAGGCGCAAGTGGAGCACGAGAAACAGCTGTGGCAGGAAGACGTTCGCCGCCAGGAACAGCAGCTCCAGGAACGCCGGACCGCGCTGGAGCAGGAGTTTCTCGAGAAGGCCGCTGAGGCTCAGAAGGCCCTGGCGGTCGAACAGAGCGCCCGGCAGAATGTTCTGGACAAGGAATTTGAGGCCCGGCGCATCGCGCTGGAGCAAGAGTTTAATAACCGCGAAACCGCACGCCAGGAAGCGTGGGTCCGGAAAGAGGCGGAACTGTACCGCCAGCTCCAAACGGATTTAGATCAGTCCCGCTCGGACCTCCAGCGGGAATTCCAGGTTCAACGCGAGCGTCTGGAGGAGGATTACGCCAAACGCCAGGAGATTCTGGAACAACACCGCCAGAGTCTCGATGAACAGCTGGAACGCTCCAAGGCCGCGCTCACCGAAGAGTATGTTCAAAAGGAAAAGAATCTTTCCACCCATTGGACCATCCGGGAAAAACAAATGGCGGCCGAATACGAGCAGGCGCTCGAGTCGGAACGGGCGACGGTTCAGGCGGAGTTGCAGCGCCGCCAAGAAACACTCGCGGCCGAGCGGCAACTCTTTGTCAAGGAACATCAGGAGAGGGAAGCGCTGCTGGTGTCCGAGTACCGCAAACGCCAGAACGAGCTGGAAGAGCAGTGGCAACTCCAGGAATCCCAGCGCCTGGCGGAGATGGCCGACGAGTATCGCCAGAAAGAAGCGGCATTACACGAGCAGGCCGGCCAGCAAATTGCCGAAGAGATCGCCCGGCGGACCCAAGCGCTGGACGAACGTCTGGCGCAGGAAATGGCGCTTCGCCAGGCTGATCTGGACCGGCAGCGCCAGCAGCTGGAGGTGTCCAAATCGGCCTGGAAAGAGGAGCTTCAGCGCGAGCAGGAGCGTCTCAAGTCGGAATGGGTTCAGGCGCAAACCGCCTGGCAAGAGGAACGGGAGGCTCATTCCCGCGAACTGTCAACGGTCCGGTCCCGGCTCGAGACAGAGTATCTGGAGAAAGAAGCTCAGCAGGCCCAGCGGGTTCAGGCCGAGAGTCAGACGCTCCGGGCGTCGTGGGAGAAAAAGCACACCGAATGGTTGGCCGAACACCAGTCTTCGCTCGAAGCCGAAAAACAAACCCTTTTAAAAGAGTTCCGCAAACGCGAAGAAGTCCTCGCGGCTCAGCAGGAAGCCATTGAAAACGAGCTTCGCCGAGCTGTCGCTGAGAAAGAAGAGGCGATTCGGAAGCAATATGACGAGCGCCTGCAGCAGCAGAAGGACCAGCTCCGTCAGGAATTTGACGACCAGGTTAGACACCTCCAGGGCGACCAGGAACACGCGAAAGCGCTTCTGGAACAGCACAAAGGTCTTCTGGAAGAGCAGAATCGTCAATCGGACGACGCGTTGCGCGACGAATTTATTCTGAAGGAAAAAGCGCTCGCGGAGCAATGGGGGACCAAGGAAAAACGGCTAACCGAGCAGTTCCAGCAGGCAATTGAGGCGGAACGCGCGACAGCGCAAGAGACGATTCGGCGGGCTGAGGAAGCGCTGGAAACAGAGAAAAAGCGCTGGCAGGAGGAAACACAGGAGAAGGAAAAGGAAATGGTGGCCCGAGCCGCCCAGCTCGAATCCGAAGTGGTGGCCCGCTGGCAGGATAAAGAGGCCGAGCTTCTGAAACAGATGACCGAGAAGCAGCAAAAGTATCTCGTGGATCTGGAGGAGAAGAGCAAAAAACTGTTTGAACAACAACTGGGCCGGGAACGCCGGCAGATTCAGGATCAAGCCTCCCGTGAAGCGGCCCTTCGCCAGCAGGAGCAGGAGCGCGTGAAGAAACAGCTGGTAGAACAAAAACATGCGCTGGAACAGGAATTTCAGCGGGAACGTCAGAGGCTGCTGGCACAGTTGGAGACAGAGAAGCAATCCTGGAAAACGGAACGCGATAAAGAGCATCTTCGTCTGCAGTCTGAGCAGGCCCGGTTCAAAGACGAGTGGTTGTTAAAGGAAGCGGAGCTGGTCAAACGCCAGGAGGCGCAAAGCGCCGAGCTGCGCGCCTCGCTGGACAAGCAGCGGCAGGAGTGGCTGGCGGAGCACCAGATTCAAGTGGAAAAAGCACAGGCTGAACTGGCCCGGCACTTGGCCGAGCAGGAACAGACGCTGGAAAAACAGTACGCCGAGCGTTTTGAAAAAACGCAGGCGGAGCTTCGGGATCGTCTGGAATCCCAGGCCCAGCGCCTGCAAAAAGAATTGGGGCACGAACGTTCTCAGTTGGCCCAGAAGTCACAGGAAGCGCTTCGGAATGACCAGGAACGCCTGCAGCAGGATTACCGGTCCCGCGAATCCGAGTGGCGTCAACGCGAAGAGGATATCCGCCGTCAGGCCGCCGAGCAAGCCCGGCAAATCGAGGGCAAGGAGCAGCAACTGGAACGGCAGAGCCAGGAACTGGTTGCTTTGCATGAGCAGGTGAAGAAACTTGAAAAAGCCGTAGGGCGTTCCCATGGCCTGAAATGGCCCTTTCGATGGGGCCGCTGGCGTCGCACACGAAAGAGCTGACCGTCTCTTCCCCCCAAAATAGCTCTTGAAATCGCGTCGAAGACCGCTAGACTGTAATTGGTATGCGTATCATCAAACCCAATTCCAAGACGCCTGGAACTCCGGTTCCTTCCAGGGCGCCTGCTGACCCTGATTTTGAGCAGAAGCAACAGCAGGTGGCGGAGGAAATTCGCAGGGAAGTGGAGCAGGTATCCCAGGACATGACCGGGCGGATTGAATCCATTACCCGGTCCCTGCAAACTCAGATGGAAAAACAAGCCGATCCTCCCGTGGATCTCGAGAAACAACGGTTTCAAATCGTGGAAGAGATTCACAAGGAAATCGAACAGGTTTCCAGAGACTTTACCGCCCGGCTCGAAGCGGTGGCCTCCGGAAATGCCCCGGTGCCCGTTGATCTCGAACAACAGCGGTCCCTGATATTAGCGGAGGTTCAGAAAGAACTGGAGCCGTTCTCAAGAAATTTTCTGGAGCGCATCGAGTCTATCCAGCAATCGCTGAAAGGGCAGATGGAAAAACTCCATCAACAAATAGAAGCCAGGGCGGCGGATCCCGAGAAGCAGCGGCAACAGATTGCGGGAGAGGTCCATCACGAGCTGGAACCGTTTTCAAAAGACGTCCTGTCACGGATCGAATCCGTCCAGTATTCCTTGCAGGGCCAGATGGAGAAACTCCATCGTCAAATCGAAACCCCGCCGCTGGTTCAGCCCCAGACGCTGTCAGCGGATCTGGAGCAACAGCGCCGGCAGATGGAAGCGGATTATGTCGCGCGAATCAATTCAATGAATCAATCCCTTCAGGGCCAGATTGAAAAGCTTCGTCAACAGATGGTCGAGAAGCCTGCGGCAAACCCGGAAGAAATGGGGAAGAGCCGAACCCCCGGGCTGGAGGATTTTCGTGTGGTCTGGGAAAAGAAACTGGCCGCCTTGGAAAATCCGTCGGAAGAACCCGCTCCCGAGGTTTTCGAAGAGACTCAGCCTTTTGACGATCTTCATCAGGTTGTTCAAGGAATTGAAGAGGCTTTACAGAAAAAGAAGGCCCAACCCGATAAAGATAAAGGGGACGTAGTTGCAACTTTGCAGAATCCATCACTTGTAACAATATGCAAAGTTGCAACTACGTCCCCTGATATTGCTGACGAAAAGTTGGTGCCGCCCATCCCTGAGACGGAGGGTGTGAATCTTCTGCCGGATTTTGATCTGACATCCTCGACAAAAGTCACCGCCGGGCATTCCTTCTTCTCCTGGCTGAAAGCGTATTTAAACGAACCGGTCATTGAGTTTGGCCAGCGACAGAAACCCCCTACAGATACTGACCAGGCCGCCTAACCCGCACTAACTTAGTTGTCGTCACCCCCGAGTGTCTTTGTCCCGTCACTCGCCATTTTTACCCTCACCCCAGCCCTCCCCCTCCGCAGGGGGAGGGAGCGTCAGATTTTTTCAAAACATCATCCCCTCTCCCTGTTGAGGGAGAGGGGTAGGGGTGAGGGTTTAAAGGAGGGATTTCAGATTGATTTATCAGCATTATCCGCATTTTTTTACTTGCTTTTCGGGCGTACATGGTCCATGTTTAAAGGGCATGGAAGGCGAACCCGTAAAAATCCCTCCGCCGTCAGAGGCTGAGCCTTTTCACCGTTTGGGCCGCGTACAATCCAGCCGCTGGATTCTGGCGGCTACCGTCATTACACGTCCCATCCAACTCTTCATGAATGTTGTCCTGGCCCGGTTGCTGGAACCCGTCGGGTTCGGTCTGTTGGGATTGGCCAATTCAACCGCGGTCAGTTTTACCGGTATCGCGGGATTCGGTCTGGATGCCGCGGTAAACCGTTTCTCCGCGGAGTACTACTGGCGCGATACCCCGACCGGGCGATATTTCATATCCCTGATCATGGGGATATTCTTTCTCATTTCCACGACCTTTTTCCTGACTTTGGCCTGGCTGATCCCCCATTGGGGGGTCCGATTTTTCCCGTCTACAACGCCCTTGATCATCATCGGCTTATGTCTGCTTCTGGGGTGGCTGAACGGTCTTCTGACCAACGGCTTCAATCTCCTGACGGGTTTGCAGCTTTTTGATGCCGCGGCCTCTTTCTCTATTCTCCAGAGCGTTCTGATGTTCGGGGCAACTCTCTTCCTGGGCTGGCGGTGGGGCCCCACGGGGGCGATAGCCGGTTATCTGGTGGCGGCTATTGGATGCATTTTGTTTATCACTTGGAAGCTTTGGAGATTTGACCGGAAAATGTTCCAGCTGGATGTGTCTCTTGACATCCGGTACTTAAAAGAAATTTTTGGATGTGCCTTCCCCGCCTGGCTGGGGTATTTGACGTTCAACCCGATTACGACGCTGACTCTGGCGATGCTCGATCACTATCCTGGAGGGGCTTTCCAGCTGGGGATGTTCCAGACAGCCAACGGGTTACGAATGGTGCTGGCTGTGTTGCCGGGGGTTGTCGGCGCGATTATTGCGCCGGCCATCTTTGAAGAGGGAGGCCGCCTGGGCCGGCCGGACGCTTACGAAAAACTCCTTCGGAATTCACTCGTGGCGTTCAGCTTTCTTACGCTTCCGTTGTTGACGTTTCTTCTTTTCTGGCGTTCCTGGATTTTCCTGATCTATGGAACGCATTATCTGGGTTCCTGCGAACTGTTTGTTCCGCTGGTCGCCGGCGTCTGCGTGAGCCTGGTTTCTTCGCCTGCTCAATTCGCGCTGGTCGCCAAAAACAGGATGTGGCATTTGCAGGGGATCGGCGTATTGAAGGCGGTGACCTTGTTTGTCGGAGCTTATCTGCTGCTTCCCCGCTTCCTGGCGTACGGATTGGGCTGGACATTCCTGGCCTCTGAGCTGGTTTTTGCCGTCTGTCTGTACGAATTCGGAATTTACTGGGGCGTGCTGCCGTCGAGCATTCGTGCGCCGTTCTACAAATTCCTCGCCATGATTATGGTTATTCTGCTGGCGGGTCTGTGGCTGCCCCGCCCGGTCGCTCATGCGCTGTCTCTGCCGGTCTCCATGGGGTTGGCCGCTCTGCTGGTCCGCCGTTATCCGAAGGTGGCCAACTGGATTGTGCAGATGGCGCCGTTGGCTTTTCGCCCCAAGGTCGAGAAAATGCTGCACGCGGTTTTTGTGACACCGATCGCATGAACATCCTTCAGATCGTTAATCCGGTGCTTCCGATCCCGCCCAAGACCATGGGGGGGACGGAACGGATTGTTCAGGCCCTTCTTCGGGAACTGGTTCGAGCCGGTCATAACGTGACCCTGTTGGCGGAAGATGGCTCCACTCCGCCAGCCGGTGTTGAGTTCCACGGCATCGGGACCTATTGGCATCAAGAGAAAACCGTCCGGCGCGTATGGGAACATCTCATAGGCCACGGAAGCCGTTACGACGTGATTCATAACCATGGACGGCTTCTCTATTTTCTGCCGCGCCTCTGGGGACGTGCCGCCAAGGTCCACACCTTCCATTTTGGAGATCTGCAGCTTCCTCAGCTCCGGCGTTTCCTGAGCCTGCATCCTCGCCGGTTTGCGTTCACGCCTTGCGGAGCCTGGATTGCGGAGCGCTACCGGGGTTTTGGAGGGGAGTGGATTCCAGTCCACAATGGTTTGGCGATTGATCAATTTCAGCCGAAGGTCACCGTGGGCACGGATGCGCCGTTGGCGATTATCGCGCGAATGGACCCTCGCAAAGGAGTTCCTTCGGCGATCCGCGTGGCCCGCGCCACCGGGCGTCGGCTGGTCATCGCCGGGGTCATTGGCGATCAGCCGGATGAAAAGGCCTGGTTTGAGGAAAACGTTCTGAAAGAGTGCGACGGAGAGCAGATCCGCTTCATCGGTCCGGTGGATGACCGGCAGAAGCAGGATCTGCTGGCCAATGCCGCGGCCTATCTTCTGCCGCTGCAGGGGTCCGAGGCTTTTACCGTCATGATGATTGAGGCGCTGGCGTGCGGATGTCCGGTGATCGGGTTTAACCGGTACTGCCTGCCCGAGCTCGTCAAAGAAGGGGTCAACGGTTTCCTGGCGCAGGACGAAAACGATATGGCGGGCAAGGTGCGCCGGCTGGGGGAGATTGACCGGCGCAACTGCCGGCGTGATTTCGAGGAACGGTTTTCTTCGAAAGTGATGGCGGAAAAGTATCAGGATCTGTACCGCCGGCTGGGAGCGTCTTGAAATGAAGGTTCTTCAAATCATCACCCGGGGAGTCATTGGTCTGGCCCGGAGCCTGGCCCTGGATCGCTGGCCGGTCGTTGGCCGGAGGGTGAAGCAACTCGGCCGGTTTTGGAACGCCTGGGTCTATTCAGAGGGCTTATCGGTTCTGGTGGACGGCCAGGTTTCTATCCGGATTTCGCCGCGAATATTTTCAGGAGGTTCTTACCGGTTCGATGAGAAACTGACCCGGGAAATTCTGAGCCTGGCCGCCCCGGGCCGGTCTTTTCTGGATGCCGGCGCACACGTGGGGATTTGCAGTCTTCTGTATGCGCAAATGGCAGGACCCGGGACGCGGATTGCGGCTTTTGAGCCGAACCCGAATGTTTTTCCGCTGTTGTTTGAAAATGTAAGGGTCAATGGCTTGACCATTGAGATCTATCGTGCCGCGCTCAGTGACCGGGTGGGAGAGGCGGTCATTCACACGGATGGGATTGATCCCAACGCCAGCCTCTCCGCCGAAGCTCCGGGGAAATACTGGTACTGGAAGGATAAAGCCAAACCCGTGATGCGGCCGTCGCGCGTTCCCATGACCACGCTCGATGCGTTTTGCGCGGCGTTCACTTTTGACCCCGGTGTCATCAAGCTTGATGTGGAAGGGGCCGAGCGGCAGGTCCTTCTGGGCGCGGCGCAGACGCTTCGCCGCTGCCGTCCCTGGATCCTGCTGGAGACTCACGTGTTTGCCTGGGAAAGTTTTGGATACAGCCGTCAGGATCTTACCGAGACCATTCGTCAAAGCGGATATGAAATCTGCGGCCTGGATGGACAACCGTTTCATGGGATGCTCGGCGACGGTCCGCAAGAGGACAACAACCATTTCATTTTGAAGCCATCATGAGAAAGACCATCCTCCATCGATTGCGCCGGGGCCTCGCTTATGCGATGCGTCCTTGGATCCGTTTTGAACTGCCCGGCTGGGAGCGGCTCTGCGGCCCGCTGGGCCTGGCCATCCGCAGCAGCGATCTCTGGTCCGGCCTGCCGCCGGTGATTATTCGCGGGAAGCGGCACGGGTACCGGATGAATCTGCAGCTGGAGGATTGGGGAGACCGGTATACCTACTTTCTGGGGCGCTACTACGATCTGGAGACGCAGGTGCTTCTTGAGACTGTGCTGCGGCCCGGCGACACCTTCATTGATATCGGCGCGAATATCGGGATGCTCACGCTGACCGCGGCCCGGCGGACCGGTCCGTCCGGCCGCGTGTTGTCTTTCGAGCCGAATCCATCCGTTGTGCAGCGTTTGCGAAAACAAGCGGAGATCAACGGTCTGTCAAATGTGACTGTTTTTCCGATTGGACTGGGCGATCAAAACGGAGAGTTGCCTTTTCAAATGATCCAGCAATCCAGCGGCTGGTCCACTTTCGCGGCCCGGCCGGAACAAGCGGGGCTCACGTACAAGACGGTTCAAATTCCTGTTCGCCGGGCGGATGATGTTCTGCCGGCGTCGATTGGACCGCGCGTGCTGGTGAAAATCGATGCGGAAGGTTTTGAATGCCGGGTTCTGCGCGGGATGGGAAAGTTCCTTGAGCGGCGTCCGGCTGTGATTACGGAAGTGGAACCTGAACTCCTGCAGAACGCGGGTTCCAGCCCGGATGAATTGCATGGTTTGATGACGCGCCAGGGATACAAGGCCTTCGGTTTTGATCTTGAAAGAGGCGGCCTGAAACAGAGCCTGCGTCTTCGGGCGTTGCCGGGAATCAAGGATCCGCCTGTTTTTCGCAACGTGGTCTGGCTTCATCCAGAAGGCCCCGGCATTCCCGGGGCGGTCTTATGATCTTCTCAACGATTCGAAGAATCATCGCCGAACGATTGCGCCGGCGTCTGGGATTCCCTCTTCAGGAGCTGGCGCTGGAGCGTCTGCGCCAAACAGGTTTTCAACCGCACCTCTTGCTGGACGTGGGGGCCAGTTCCGGGTTGTTCGCTGACGAGGCCTGGACGTATTGGCCGGAAATGGCGGTGCATTGTTTTGAGCCCGATGCGGAATGTGTTCAGGTGCTTCAGGACCGCGCTCGCCGGGACCCGCGGTTGACGGTGACTCGGACCCTGGTCGGCGCCCGGGAGGTATCCAGTCAGTCCTATTTTTACCAGCTGGGCGGTTCGACTCTTTTCAAAGAACACAGCTCCGCCGATCCTCAAGTCCCTGCGACGGCGATCGGGCCGGTCCGGTCCTGCCGGATGATCACGCTGGATGGGTATTGCCAGGAGCGCCGGATCTCTCCTGATTTTCTGAAGATCGATGTTCAGGGATATGAACTGGAAGTCCTGCGCGGCGCCGAACGGATTTTGCCGGGCATCGAAGTGATTCTCTCAGAGGTCAATCATATCGATGTCTATGAGGGTGTTCCGTTGGCGGCGGAGCTGATCGCCTGGCTGGCGCAGCATGGGTACGCGCTGCATGACGTCTGCAATTTCATGCGCCGCCCATTGGACAGCGCCTTGTGGCAATCGGACATGATTTTTGTGAAACAGACGTCGCCGCTTCGCGCGAGCAAAACATGGAAGTGAAAATGAAAAAAATCTGTTTCATCAGCCATGGCCATCCGGTCGCCAATCCCCGGATGATTCGAAGCGCGAATGCCCTGGCGGAAGCCGGATACGCGGTGAGCGTCGTCACGCCTCGATTCATCGGTAAATGGGCGGCCGAGGACGGCGATCTTGTCAAAAAGGCGCGATGGACACATCATCCCGTGGAATTTCTCAACGGCCGGATCGCCCGTCTTCGCTGGCAGTGGGTCCGGTTTAGGCTGCATGCCCATCGGCATCTCTTTCGGGTGATTCCTGTGGAAGCGGTGGCGGCCCGCGCCTGCTGCTATGCCAATCCGGAACTCGCTCGCATGGCTCTTGGCGAGCGGGCGGATCTGTATATAGCCCAACAGCATCAAGCCTTGCCGGCCGCCGCCTGGGCAGCCGATCGAGCGCAGTCCCGGTTGGCGTTTGATGCGGAAGATCTTCAAGCGGATTATTCTATGGAATCGGGGAGGGCCATTCACCGGTGGCTGGAAGACCGGTATCTCAAGCGCTGTGCGTATGTGTCGACGATGGCCCCGCCGGCGGCCCGCTGGCTGCAGGACCGGCACAACCTTCCGAAATCTCCCATTGTTTTAAGAAATGTGCCGTATCTGGCGGAGCGACAGGGAGTCTTGCCTCCTGCCCGTCGATCCGTGCGCCAACAGGTGAGCCTGTATTGGATGGGACAGACCATCGGGCCTCATTCCCAGGCCGGGAACGTGCTGCAGGCGATGGCCCGGATTTCCCGCCCGATTCGGCTCGTCTTGCAGGGGCATCCCGATAGCGCCTATGTTGAAGGACTCCGGCGGCAGGCGCAGAGCCTGGGCCTGGCCGGCCGTCTGGAGATCCGCCCGCCGGTGCCGCCCGGGGAAGTGATCCGGGCCGCTTCCGAATACGATATCGCGCTCGCCACGCAGCCGGATCATGAACCCTTTCACGAGTTGTCCCTTGGCAACAAAGCCTTTGCCGGCATGATGGCCGGATTGGCGCTGATGTTGGCCGACACGGAGGCCTACCGGGAACTGGTTGTGGACGCGCCGGGATTCGGCGTGATTGTTCCCAGTGACCGTCCGGAAGTTCTGGCGGAGCGATTGGGGGCGCTTTTGGAGACCCCGGGTCTCTTGCTTCAGATGAAACAGAAGTCCTGGGAGTGGGCCGAAACGCGCTACAACTGGGAAAAAGAATCAGAGACGCTTTTAGCTGCTGTCAAAGAAGTATTGGGGACACCCGTTCCGTCATCCCCCGCAGGTTCCTTTTCGTCATCCCCCGCGGGTTCTGGCGGGGGATCTATGGATTCCCCCCCAGCGGCCGGGGGGAATGACGGTGGAGCGGCCGGGGGGAATGACGACAAAGGGGAAGTATGCTGAGCGGATTAAGGCGTCTGGCTCAAACGTTGCGCCATGCTCCAGGCTTGCGGTCCTGCGAATGGCTTTGGTCCGTGCTTCGCTATCCCTATACGCGGGTGTTGGAACGTTTTGGCCGCCAACGCGGGATCGGTGTGGTTGTCGGAGGATATGCCATGCAGTTGGGGACGCTTTTCGCCAGTCAGAACTGGGAAACGCTGGAAGAGATCGCTTATCGGACGTTTGCGGAACGGGTTCATTCGGGAGATGTTGTGTATGACATCGGCGCGCATATCGGCACCTACACGCTGATCGCTCTCCAGCGCTCGGCGCCCAAGGGGCGTGTTGTGGCCTATGAGCCACATGAGCCGACCCGCCGTCATCTGGAGCGGCATCTGGCATGGAATGGCGGCGCTGGCCGCGTGGTGATCCGCCCGGTGTGCTGCGGGCCTCAAGAGGGTCAGACGGAATTTTATTACCGGGAAGGCGACGATTGTGCCGAAGGCATGAACGGTCGTGTCGCGGTAGATGGATTTGTGACGAAGGCCGTTCCAATGGTCAGTCTGGACCAGGAAGCGGTGCGTCTGGGGCTTGTGCCAGATCTCATCAAGATTGATGTGGAAGGCGGCGAATGGGATGTTCTGCGTGGAGCGGAGGAGCTTCTCCGGGGGCATCAGCCGGATCTTGTGCTCAGCCTGCATCCTCGGGCGTTGGCCCGTCTGAATGCGGCTCCCTACGAGGTATTGTCCTGGCTTCAGGAGCGCGGCTACCTGACGCGGGTTTTGAGTGAAGATCATGAAATACATGTGCTGGCGACGGCCGAAAGGAAGCGATGAAGATCCTGCTGACAGCTGATCCGGAATTGCAGGTTCCTCCACGCCTGTATGGAGGTATTGAACGGATTGTGGACCTGCTGGCGCGGGGCTTGCGGCAGAGGGGATACGTGGTGGCGCTGGCGGCTCATGCGGATTCGACGGTGCCGGTGGACCGTTTCTTTCCCTGGCCCGGGAAGCGGTCGCAGGCCTTGGTGGATACCGGCCGCAATCTGGCGGCCTTATGGTCCGCGGTGAAAGCGTTTCAGCCGGAAGTCATTCATTCTTTTTCGAGGCTTCTGTATCTGTTGCCCTTGCTCCGCCAGGCCCGGCCGAAGATCATGACGTATGAGCGCAAGCCAACGGATGCCGCGGTCCGGCGGGCGGTCTGTTTGTCCCGCCAAACGTTGACGTTCACGGGGTGCAGCGATTCGATTTGTCGGGAGGGGCGCCGCTCCGGAGGTGCCTGGCACACCGTGCACAACGGAATCGATCTTCAGCACTACACCTTCCAGCCGGCGGTGCCTCCGGACGCGCCGCTGCTTTTCTTCAGCCGCATCGAGAGGCTGAAAGGCGCTCACACCGCTATCGCCGCGGCCCGGAAAGCCGGCCGGCCGCTGATCCTGGCGGGCAATCATGCGGAAGCCGGGGAGGAAAAGGCCTATTGGGAGAGCGAGATTGCTCCTCATCTGGGGAAAGATGGGATTGAATACATCGGGCCGCTGGATGACGAGAAAAAAAACTATTGGTTGGGGCGGGTATCGGCGCTCCTGGTTCCGATCGAGTGGGAAGAGCCCTTCGGGATTGTTTTCGCTGAAGCGCTGGCCTGCGGAACGCCTGTGATTTCCTGCCCGCGCGGGGCGTTGCCTGAAATTGTGCGGGACGGGAAAGACGGATTCCTGGTTCGCAGCGTGGACGAAGCGGTTGAAGCGATCGGCCGGATCAACCGCATCAGCCGGCTCACCTGCCGCGAGCGGGCGGAAGAGGCTTTTTCATCGGAGCAAATGGTGGAAAATTACGAACGCATTTACCGGATGGCGCTGAAATGAAAGGAAACGTCTTAGGGGACGTAGTTGCAACTTTGCACGACTGCGAGAGCTCTCATTTGTGCAAAGTTGCAACTACGTCCCCTGGGGCTGTGTTATGAATGTTCTGACGGTTTTGTGTAGGGACGGTTGGATGCCGGGCCACCTTTCCGAGGGATGGCGGCGTCTGGGCTGCCGGGTGGAGGAGTTTTTCTACGGTTCGCACATGGGGAAGTCATGGAAACGGGAAGGCCGCCAGGCTAACCACCGGATCAATCTGGAACTCCTCTATACCGCGCGCCGACTGCGTGCCGAGGGGCGGTTGGACCTGATTTTTGCGGTCATCTACGACGATGTGCTGGAAGAGGAAACCGCTCAACAATTGCGTCTGCTGCAGGTGCCGATGGTCAACTACCATGTGGACCTGGTGGGTCAGTGGCACCGCGTGTTGCGCACTGGAAAATATTTCGACCGGTTAGCCTGCGCCCAGCGCGATCATTGGAGTGCCTTGCGCCGCGCGGAAATCCGGCCCTGGTATATGCCAATGGCCTCCAATCCACCGGCCTCCGCCAAGGCGGCGGATGACGTTTTGTTTGACGGGGTGCTCTACCTGGGTTCGCCCTGGGAGTTCCGCCGGCGTGCGTTGTCTGAAATAGCCCACGCCGGATTGCCGCTGCGTGTTTTTGGACATGGATGGCAGACGGACGATCGCTTGGATGAATCGAAAGCACAACCCTGGCTGAAGATTCTTCACGATCTGCGCTATTACGCGAAACCTTATCTGGCGGAGATGGGAGTCGGGAACGCGCTCTCCGCTATCCAGCGGCGCCTGCGTCTTTGGCGGGGCCGGCCTTCGTCGTCTGCGGAGGTCCCCGGGGAGTGCCTCTACGGGGAATATTCCGACGCGATGTTCGATCCCCTGGTAAAAGGGGCGGCGATTAATTTGGGTTTTGCCCATTTCAGCAACACGCCAGGGACGCATCAGGAACGGCGCCAGCTCCGGCTGCGTGATTTTGAGATTCCGATGGCGGGCGGTTTTTATCTGGCGCAGGATTGCGCGCAGCTGCGGGAGCTGTTTCATCCCGGTGTGGATATCGCCACATGGGACTCGATGAAAGATCTTCTGGAAAAGATCCGGTATTATCTGGCGCACCCGGCGGAGCGCCGGCGTCTGTCTGCGGCGGGACAGGCACATGTCCGGAAACACCACACCTGGGAGCGGCGCTTCCGCGACCTGTTGAGGGATCTAAATTTACCGGTTCCCCGAAAAGAGAATGGATGAACAAATGATCCTTCGTTCCGAATGTCCCGCCTGCCGGGCGCCCGTTTCTCTCAGCGTCAAGCTCTTCGATACGGGGTTTTGGCAGGGGACCTGCGCGGTGATGCGTTGTTCCTGTGGCCTGGTTTATAAGAAATCCATGCCGTCTCAGGATGATCTGGCGAACCTCTATTCCGAGGGGTATACGCATTTTCAGTTGTCCGACGATGCTGCAGGACCTGCCGAGATTTTGAGTGCACGGCAAAAACTGGCGAGAGCTTGCCGGTTCTTGCCTGAAACGCCTCCCCGGGGATGGCGCTTATTGGATGTCGGCTGCGCGGCTGGTACGTTTGTTTCCATCGCCCGGCAGTTGGGTTTCCAGGCGGAAGGCCTTGACGAGTATCTTCCGGAAAACCGGCAAAACGAATTTCTACGCCGGGGGGGAATCGATAGCCTCCCAACAGGTTCCTTTGACCTCGTGACGCTCCTGAACGTGGCGGAACATTTAGTCGATCCTTGGCCGCTCTTAAGCGGGGCCTATCGCCTGCTTCGTCCCGGAGGTGTTCTTCTGCTCACGTGTCCGTACGGCGCCGGCCTGGCGTGCCGGATTTACCGGAATCGGTGGGTGCATATGACGCTCGACGAGCACCTGCTCTTCTGGACGCCGGCGTCACTGACGCGAATCCTGCGTGCGGTCGGGTTCCAGGGGCCGGTCGATTACCGGATCGCGGGATCACCGTTTCCTTACGGACGAACTGGTCATTCCCCGCGGTCACTGGCGGGGAATCCAGGCAAACCTTTACCAGAAATTATGGATCCCCGACAGGGGCTCTCGGGGATGACGTTTTGGGAAGATTGGCAGCAAAGGGCCTGGAAAATAGCTCGATGGATCCAGCGCCGGGAAGCGCTCGCCAACAGCATTCGTGCCCTGGTGCACTGGACCCGCACAGGAGATTATCTGGAGGTGGCCATTGGAAAAGGGCTCTAATCGGATCGCTCCGGTCGACGGATTGCGTGCGCTCGCTGTCCTCGGCGTGATCTGGGCGCACGTCTGGTCTTTTTGCGGTAACCCGTCTTTAGTTGTTGGGCGCTTCAGGGGTGTTCCCCTCGATCTTCAGCGCGTCGTTTCGCTGATCGGAACCGGTGTTGATCTATTTTTTGTGATCAGCGGTTTCTGCATGTACTTCATGTATATCCGGCGGCAGACCACTCTGGATTGGGGGAACTACGCGGTTTTCATCAAACGGCGATGGCTGCGTTTGTCCCCGGGTTTCTATATGGCGGCGCTTGTCTGCGCCGCCGGTCTATGGTTGAGCGGTCGACCGTTTCCGTCGAAAGATCTTTTCGCGCACGGCACGTTTACGCATACGATATTTCCTGGAACAGGACAATTGGCAGCCCCGTTATGGTCCCTGGCTACCGAGTGGCATTTTTATCTTCTGTTGCCGTTTCTGATTTGGGCGTCCGTCCGTTGGGGGTTCGGTCGTGTCCTGGTTGTGTTGATGATCGCTTCCGTGGGTTTCCGGTTGTGGATGTATCAACACGCGGAATCCGCGGTCGCTCTATGGAAATCTCAGCTGCCGCCGCGGTTGATTGAATTTTGCTGGGGGATCTGGATCGCCCGCTGGGTGGTGCAGGAACGACCCCTGCCCCGGGTGCTGCAGGGCAGACAAGGGTTTCTGGTTGGATTACTGGTAGCCTATGCCGGTCGTCTCCTGATGACCACGGAGATCATTCGTTGGGCTGGACGCGCCGGTGTCCTTTCTCAAGTTATGGCGGAGCCCGTGCTCACGCTGGGGTATGGCCTGATGCTGTGGAATGTGGTCGTCAGCCCCTCCTCTTTTGCGAATGCCCTGAGCTGGCCTGCCTCTCAGGCGATCGGACGCTGGTCCTACAGCCTTTACCTGTGGCACTGGTGGCCCTGTTGGTTTATTTCAAGAACCCTGACGCATCACCTGGGGTCTTCGCTGAGCACGCAATACCTGGCATTCTTTCTGTTGTTGGCGGTTCTCTTGCCGGTGGGGTGGCTCTCCTATAAATGGCTGGAGGCGCCCTATTTCCGGAAATCGCAGACAGGGTCTTCAACATGAAGCGCGTGTTGATCGTTTCTCCGAATTGGCCGCCGGTGACTTATCCGGATATGCACCGGGCCCGGACGGCGCTCCCTTATCTGTCCGAGAATGGATGGGTGCCCCTGGTTCTTCATACGGATCCGCAGGAGCAGGGTGGCGCGCGTGATTCCCGGTTGGCGGATACGGTCCCGCCGGACACATCTGTTTTTCAGGCGACGTCGGTGGCGCGGGGATGGACCCGATGGCTGGGATTGACACATGTGGGATGGCGCAGCCTTCCGTCTCTTTATCGTCTCGGGAGTCAAATCATCCAGCGCGAGAAGCCGGATCTCATTTTCTTCTCGACCACGATGTTCCCGGTGATGATTCTGGGCCCGCTCTGGGCGAAAAAACATGGGGTGCCCTATGTGCTCGATTTCCAGGATCCCTGGGTGCCGGAGACAAAGTCGTCATCCCCCGCATTCACCGATACGTCATCCCCGGCAGTCACTGGCCGGGGATCTAAGCATGCTGTTGATGGCAGGATGGATTCCCCGCCAGAGACCGCGGGGAATGACGCTGGAGCGGCCGGGGGGAATGACGATTGGCGGAACTGTTTGGGTTTAAAGGCGAAGCTATCCCGGGCCATCGATTGTCGGCTGGAGCCTTACGCGCTTCGAAATGTGTCTCATATCATCAGTGTTTCCACGGCGTACGTCGAAATGCTTTCCCGTCGATATCCACGCCTGAGTGCGGATTGTTTTACTGTATTACCTTTTGGCGCGCCGGAGTTGGATTTCGAATACCTTCAACAGCATTCGATTGAGCAATCCGTTTTCCGGACAGGAGATGGACGGCGTCATTGGGTTTATGCCGGGCGCGGAGGGAAAGATATGGCGTTGGCGTTGCGCGCTCTTTTCCTGTCACTCGCCCGGGCGCGCCAGAAGGACGCCGAATGGAATAACCTGAGGCTTCATTTTATTGGTACGGATTATGCGTCCAGAGGATTGCTCCCCGGCAGGGTGGCCCTTCTGGCGGAAGCCTGCGGGGTGGGTGATCTCGTTGAAGAAAAAAAAGAGCAGGTCGGTTATTTTGAGTCGCTTCGGTGTCTGCTCGATGCGGACGCTCTTCTTGTTCCCGGGTCAGAGGATCCGGGGTATACCGCCTCCAAGATCTATCCCTATATCCTTGCTCGAAAACCGCTTTTGGCGGTTTTCCATGAGCAGAGCAGCGTCTGCCAGGTCCTGCGTGAAACCGGTGCGGGAGAGTTGGTCAGTTTCAGATCAGGCGAAACAGCCGAGTCGGTTTCGGAACGGATCACCCGGCAATGGTTTGAGCATTGGCCGAAGGCCGCGCCGGAAGCGGACTGGGCGGCTTTCAGCCGTTACTCGGCCCGCGGGATGACCCGGCGGATGTGCGAAGCCTTTAATCGGGCGCTGGCCGGGAGGAAGACGGCATGAGATTCCGCTTGGGCATCCTGGCGACTCATCCGATCCAGTACTTCAGTCCCTGGTACCGGGCACTCGCCCACCATCCGGAGATCGATCTTCAGGTGTTTTACGCGCATCAGCAAACGCCTCAGGGCCAGGCGGAAGCGGGATTTGGCGTGCCGTTCGAGTGGGACCAGCCTCTCTTGGAGGGGTATTCGTGCTGGTTCCTGAAAAATATCGCGAAGCACCCCAGCCCCTCTCACTTCTTCGGGTGCGATACCCCGGAGATCGTTGACCGGATCCGGTCCATGGCTTTTGACGCCTTTCTGGTGAGCGGTTGGCACGTCAAAAGTTTCTGGCAGGCCATCCAGGCCTGCCGGTGTCAACACATACCGCTGTTGATCCGCGGGGATTCGCAGCTTGTCACCCCGCGTTCTCCGTTTGTGCGTCTGGCCAAAGAAATCCTTTATCGACGTTTTATCCCGAGGTTTGACGGGTATCTCGTGGTCGGCCAGCGGGCGCGGGAGTATTTGGTTCACTACGGCGCTGACGCGTCGCGGATGTTCTCCGTTCCGCATGCGGTCGATAATGATTTTTTTGACCATTCCGCCAGAGTGTTGCGGCCCAATCGGGAGGCTCTGCGGAAAGAGTGGGGAATCCCGCCGGAGGCCGCGGTCTTTCTGTTTGCCGGGAAATTGCTGGCGCGAAAGCACCCGATGGATTTTCTGGAAGCCATCCGTCAGGCCGCTCCGAAAGCCCGGTCTATCGTTGGACTCGTCGTCGGGGATGGCCCGCTGCGGACGGAGCTGGAGCGGTTTGTCGCAATCCATAACCTGCCGGTGCGCTTTGCCGGTTTCCTGAACCAGAACGCCTTGCCGAAGGCTTATGTGGCTGCCGATGCGCTCGTGCTGCCCTCCGATGGAACGGAAACATGGGGACTCGTGGCGAATGAGGCCATGGCGAGCGGCCTTCCAGTCCTGGTCTGTGATCAGGCCGGTTGCGCACCGGATCTGGTCCGGCCAGGGGAAACAGGCGAGATATTCTTTTTAGGCGACGTGCCGACACTGGCATCGCATTTCCGGACGCTTTCGGAAAACCGGGTTCGTCTCCGGGCCATGGGCGACGCGGCCCGGCAGCGAATCGATCAATTTTCCATCCATCAGGCGGTCATCGGAACGGTTGAGGCGCTGCGCCAACTATCCTATCATCGGAGCAACCGATGAACTTCCGCATAACCTCTTTCTTAACGGCTGA
>JBAZWU010000010.1:0-78891 GCA_041660185.1 Elusimicrobiota bacterium
GATGATCTCGTTCTTTATCAGACATATGTGTGTAGGTCATACCTGCCCATTGTAGGCCAGGCCTTCATACCGTCACTGTGTTGCACTAGCATATGGAACTTCGGTCCCTCACAAACCCATTGCGAAAAATGTGGAAAACGATTATAATTCAAGTGTTATGAAAAACCAGTTCTCCACGAAACACCTTATTTGTACGCCGGTACGCCGATGGATGGCGTATCCGGGCGGGGTGCTTTTGGATCTGGCCTCATGACACAGTAACTAAACCAGACAACCCAAACTCCAAAAGCACCCATCCCCCAGAGGATGGGTTTTTTATTTTCCGGGGGATGGGTCAAGAAGAGAGGTTATCAGAAAGAAGAGAAAAAGAATGAAATCATTAGAGCAATTGGCACGAGAACAAAAACTGGCTGAGCTGGCTATTGCCCGGCAATGCCTGGAAGACAAAGATCGAAAAATCTGGGAGTTGCAGAAAAAGGTGGAACTGTTGGAAAACCTGCTGAACAGGGCATCGGCTTCGCAGGGACGGCTGCCCCAACCGCAGCCGTTCCAGGAAATCCGGCAGCTGCCCAAAAGATGGGGTGTGCGATGATTGCCATTCTACCGACAGGCACAGACTTTATCATCGGGGCTGTCGAATACGGCGTCCATCGCTTTGCCGGTGCAAACCGCAAAGCGTGGCGCCGTCCGTCGTTCTTAAAACAAGCTGCTGGCAACAAAAAGAACAAAACCAACCAAGGCCACGCAGAGTGCCGTCCAGGTGCGGGTCCGGTTCATGGGTTCGCCAAACAACCGGCCTTCAAAAGCTGATGAAATCCATCGCCGGTGGCGGACCAAATGATACCCGATAAGCAAAACCAGAAGAACCCCGAGCCGTTCATGCAGTTCATGCCAGGCATGACGGTCGATCCCCCAAAAAACCCGATTCATCGGGCCCTTCAACTCATCAAAAACAAATAGACCTGTCCAGGCCAGCATTACCACGCAAAGGAACGCGAGCCCATTTGCAATAAAATCCAAGCTCGTCATATTGATCAGGGATCGTTTTGGTTGTGGGTCCAAACTGTCACTCATGGCATTGTCCTCCATCTGCTTTTGGGACATTGACCGCAGGTTTTTAATGATTATAGGGAATCGAGGGGGACTACGTCCTACAGTTGTTGCATGTTATGGGCCGGGAACTTTACACAGAACTCGGTGCAGCCGGGTTGACTCTGAACCGTGATCAAACCGGAGTGTTTCTTTATAATCTCATACACTAAACTGAGTCCGAGACCTGTTCCCTGCCCCACCGGTTTTGTGGTAAAGAAGGGATCGTATATTTGGGGAAGCACATCGGCGGGAATTCCACTCCCCTGATCGGCCACTTTCAGGCAGACCCACGATTGGGGACTATCCGACAGAAAATACGTCGACACGGTAACCGCCCCGCCATCGGGCATCGCATCCAAAGAATTCTTGGCCAGGTTGATGACAATCTGTTGGACCTGTGTTTTGTTACCCAAGATGTGTGGTAACGAAGCGGCAAAATCTTTTTTTACTTCACATCGTATAATCCGCGCATGGGCCTGAACGAGCGACAAGGCTCCCTCGACGGTTTGATTGAGATCCAAGGCCTCCAGTTCCGATCGGGAGGCGCGCGAAAAGGTCAAGAGATCTTGTACCAGATTTTTACAACGAATGGCTTCCCGTTCAATGGAATGCACCGGTGGACTGATTGGATCATCCGTTTTGATACGACCGCTGATCCCCTGAGCAAATCCCAATATAATGCCTAATGGATTATTGATTTCATGAGCCACGCCAGCGGCCAAGGTTCCTACGGCAGACATCTTTTCCGATTGCCGCACCACCTCCTGGAGATGCGTTTTTTCAGTAATATCGCGCTGAACCGCCACATAATTGATAACGTGTCCGGTTTTATCTAAAATTGGGCTAATGGTCTCCTCCATCTCCATAATCTTTCCGTTTTTGCACTTATTTTGAATCACGCCCTCCCAAACATTTCCTTTTGAGAGCCGTCCCCACATCAACTGATAAAACGCTGCATTCTGGTGGCCACTGTGAAGAAGACGGGGATTCTTTCCCATAACCTCCGTACGGGCGTATCCGGTTAACCGTTCAAAGCTTGAATTGACATACACGATGGTCCCATCTGCATTCGTAATAATAATGGATTCAAGCGATTGCTCCATGGCGGTCATCAAGAGAGAGCGCTCGTGCTCGGCTTGACGTCGTTCGCTAATATCCATAAATGTGGCAATCGCCCCAGTAATACGATCCCCCTCGAAGATGGGGTAAGACCAGTATTCAACAGAAAACGAGGTCCCGTCGAATCGCCAGAAGACCTCATCGTCAGCATGGGTCCCCTTCCCAATTTGAAAAGCTTTATACATTCGGCATTGGTCTGCGGCTAACGATGTTCCATCGGCGTGGCTATGGTGAATAAGGGGATGCACGTTCTTCCCCAACAGCGCACCGGGATCGGAGTACCCCAGCATCCTTAAAGCGGCCGGATTAATAAACGTGCATTTCCCGTCAAGATCCGATACATAGATCCCCTCTGTGAGAGAATCCAGAAGAAGTCGCAACTTTTGCTCGCTTTGCTGAAGCGCTTTTTGAGCCGTTTTTATTTCCGACACATCAAGGAAAGTCCCAATGACTCCGGCAACATGGCCTGCTTCGTCATTATAAGTCGCTTTATAAAATTGCACCTGATGCAGGCTCCCGTCATGAAACAAAACCTCCCCCTCGTAGCTTTGAAGACCGGGATTCTGAAGCAACGCCAAATCCGCCTGATGGAATTTTTCCGCCAAAGGGGAGAGGTTCACCTCATGAACCGTTTTCCCAACAATGCTTTGTTGAGAATAACCAATGTAGCTTTCGAAAGCTTTATTGCATCCCAGATAACGCCCCTGCGTGTCTTTATAAAAAATGGGGTTGGGCATCGAATCCAGGAGGACACGAAGGAACGCTGTTCGCTCCTGAACACGATGTTCCAGCCCTTCATTCACTTTTTGCAGAGTCTCTTCGATTCGTTTGCGATCCGTGATGTCACGGACCGACTCAATGGAACCAATGATGTGACCGGCTGAGTCATACAGAGGAGCGGCCGTTCCGCTTAAATAACGCAATCCCTTGCGAAGGGTCGGACAGTTGTTTTCGCCAATAACAATCCCGTCTTGAATGGTGACCTGAGGATAGGATTTCCGGATCTCTTCAGAAGGTTTGAGCGCCAGGTCCAACAAAATGGGACGCCGGTCGCCGTAAAAAGGGACGGCATGCTCGTAATTTCCTTTACCCAACATCTCCGACGACTTGACTCCGGTATATTCTTCCGCCGCCCGGTTCCAGAGAATCACTTTCCCGTCCAGATCAATGGCAAACGTGGGATCCGGAAGCAGGTTGACAAGGTCTGACAGTCGTCGTTCGGAATCTCGTAGAGCCATTTCCGCTTTTGTTCTCTCGATGATTTCTTTGTCCCGCTCCAAAATTCTCTTTTCCAGCACCGCGGCTTGATCTTTCAGAAGCTTTTCCCTCTCCTGGAAATAATCGATCTTGCGATGCATGTCGGAAGGCGTCAGTTTTAAGTCCGCCATCATATCGGCGTAAGTCTGTTTTAAAGCGTTTTCTTCCGAAGACGTAACAATGCTGCTTTTGCCTACGGCTTGATGCGCCGCCGCCGCACCAATAACGCTGGCTAAGCGTTTTTCCACTTCATGGTAGAGTTCCGCCAACTCCGTAATGGATAGAGTGTTTTTTTGATCAAATTGCAGCGTCAGCAGGCATTGTTCAGTGGCTTCGGATGATTTTTCAACCTCAAAATACTCCTTAAATAACTCCTTGATTTTCTTCTTCTTGTTAAAGAGATCAATTATTTGTTTTCCAAACAATTGCTTCCTCGGGGCAGTCTCCGTCAACACGTTCACAAATTCCTCGGAGAGATCCCCCTCCGCCACAGCAGGGGAAGAAGTCAAAGAACCGAAAATGTAAAATCCTATATTGAAAATGAGGGTCCAAAAAACAGCCTGCGAAAGAGGATCAATCCCATTTAAACCGAGAAGATGTTCCGGCCGAAGCAGATCGATGTGCCAAGGTCCTTCATCCAGAAACGTTTGAGGTAGCCAGCCCCCCTTAACAAAAACAGGAAAGATTAACGTATAAAACCATGTTAGGAAACCTGCTCCAATGCCCCACAGAGCCCCCAGTCGATTCCCTCTTTTCCAGAACAATCCTCCGATAATGGATGGACCAAATTGCATCACCGCCGCAAAAGAAAGCATGCCGGTGTCTACCAATGAGAAGCTCATGCCCACATACCGCTCGTAGACATAGCTCGTCAGAATAATGCCCGCCACGGCAAACCAGCGGCACTGGAGCATATAGCGCTTCAGGAACTTGATGCGCGGCATCCATTCGATCACGGGAAGCATCAAATGATTGGTGAACATGGTTGAAAGGGACATCGCACAAATCATAATCATGCCGCTGGCCGCGGAGAATCCACCGAGAAACACCAACAGGGACAAATATGGCTGTCCAGCCATTACGGGCAATCGAAGAACAAAGGTGTCCGCCTGCGTAACGGGCAATCCGCTTAACAATCCCCCCATCGCGATCGGCATGACAAAAAGCATCAGCAACAACATATAGAGCGGGAAAAGCCACATGGCGGTCCGAATATGTTTCTCGTGAAAGTTTTCAATCGTCTGAATATGAAACTGTCGAGGCAGAAATGAGAAAGCCGCCATCGAGAGCACCAGATAGGTGGTCCAGATCATGAAAAAGGATGACCCCGTTTCGGGATGGGCCAACGACTGGCTGACCGGACTTTGCAGAAAACGTGTAAAAAGAGGACCCACTCCTCCAAAAAGGGCATACGTTACGAAAAGGCCAACCGCTACAAGAGCAACCAGTTTGAACAGGCCCTCCACGACCATGGCGGCCACCATGCCTTGGTGCCGCTGGGTGGGGACCTCTCGCCGGGCGCCAAAGAGAATGGTGAAAAGAATAATAAAACCAACAATCACTGGTTCGATTAAGGTGTGCATACGGCTCTGACTATTCGTTAAGTTGGATAGAATTCCGAAAGTCGAGATGATGGCCTTAAGCTGAAGAGCTATATAGGGGACAATGCCAACGATGGCACCCATAGAGACCAGAGCAGCGATCCCTGTCGATTTGTTATAGCGAAGTGAAATAAAGTCCGCCAAGCTTGTCACTTTATAGATGTTTTTAATCCGGATCATCTTACGCAAGGTTATCCACCAGAGCATCATCACCAGGGTGGGTGCGAGATAGACCGTCAAAAAGAGCATCCCTGTATTGGCGGCCTTGCCCACGCTCCCATAGAACGTCCAGGCCGTGAGATAAACTGAAAGAGATAGGGTATACGTTAGCGGATTATTGCCTACATCCTGTCCGGCGGCGGCTTTTCGTTCCGCCCATTGAGCAACAATGAATAGGATCAACAGATAAGCGGCCATCACTCCGCCGATGAACCAAGGGCTAAACACGGGGCTCGTCCTTTTTGTTTTGTCGGCTTTCAGGAGGCGCGTCTTGCTCGAGACAGCGAGTGATCAAGAAAATCACGGCGATGAGAATGGCCCAGACTGTGAAAAGATAGATAAACTGCGCTTTGAGCCCGGCGTGGCTGGATACGGTCAGAAAAGGCCAGTTCAATAACATGCAAAAGATCCCAAACAAGAAGAGCTGGAATCCCTGTTGACGCAAAAGGGAAGAGAGCTTTTTCATCGTTTTCTTCTATTAAACACCTCTTCCTATGTAAAGAGACTATGGGATTCAGTCAAGGAAACATTTTGCTAACACCGCGGCTATTAAATGAGGCTTCACTGATCGGCTTTCTTGTTATTATTTAAGGCATGTTGAGGCGCCCCAGGGTTCAAACAGGATTGGATGTACTGGTCAACAAGAAATTCGTGCTCTTGAAAGGAGCCCGAGTTGGCCTGCTCTGCCATCAAGCCTCTGTTGATCGATCCCTGCGACATCTGATGGACCTTTCCTCAAATAATGACGTGACAATCTCCGCTCTGTTTGCCCCGGAACATGGACTATCAGGAACCGCTCAAGACCAGATTCCAATAGAGAGGGAACACTCTTCCACCGTTGGAATTCCTGTTTTTAGCCTCTATGGCCGTCAGAGAATTCCTTCGACTCAACAACTTTCTTCTTTGGATGTTCTGGTGTGCGATTTACAGGACGTTGGAAGCCGTTATTACACCTTTATCTGGACCATGATCCTAGCCATGCAGGCTTGCGCAACGTTTGGCAAACGCTTTATTGTCCTGGATCGCCCCAATCCCATTGACGGCCTCACCATGGAAGGACCGGTGCTGGACTTGGTTTTCGCCTCTTTTGTGGGGTTGTACGCACTTCCCGTCCGGCACGGAATGACGATCGGAGAAATTGCCCGATGGGCGAATGAGACCTACAACATCGGGGCTGACTTAGAAGTGATCCCGATGCAAGGCTGGAAACGATCCATGTCTTTTGCAGAAACGGGTCTTCCCTGGGTTCCCCCCTCCCCTAATATGCCGACGACCGATACGGCACTCGTTTATCCCGGAGGCTGTTTGATTGAGGGGACGAACCTTTCCGAAGGACGGGGAACCACGCGGCCTTTTGAGTGGGTTGGGGCGCCTTTCATCGACGGCGAAGCACTGGCGGTGGATCTGAACACCGCTCAACTGCTCGGAGTTTGGTTCCGCCCCTGTGCGTTCGAACCGGCTTTCCACAAGTTCAAAGGGGAACGCTGCGGCGGTGTCCAGATCCATGTTCTGGATCCGAAGCAATTTAAACCCTTCCTTTGCTATCTCATCTTGATCGAGCGGGTTTACCAACGCTACTCGAAACAGTTCGCCTGGCGACGACCGCCCTACGAATACGAAAAGCAGAAGCTTGCTTTCGACATTCTCTGCGGAACGGACCGCATCCGGCGAACGATTGAAGCGGGTCGCGCGGTCCGTCCTCTGGAGAAAACTTGGGGACAATCCATTGAACACTTCCGCCAGGAGCGCCGACCCTTCCTTCTGTATAATGAATCCCTGTGACGCTTGAAGAATTGGTCGGTTCCTGCCTTGTTTTTGGTATTCCCGGCACGCACATTACACCGGAAATCATTCAACACTTTCGAGAAACCCGTTGCCGCGGCTTGATTCTTTATCGCATCAACTTTGAATCTCCTGATCAACTCCGTAAACTGATTTCCGATCTAGAGAACGCCCTGGGGTGGAAACTGCTCGTCTGCGCGGATCATGAAGGCGGACGGGTGATCATGTTCCGCGACAGCATCACTGTTTTCCCCTCCGCCCAGGCGATCGGACAAACCGGAAACACCCCCTATGCGCACCATCAGGGAGAACACGAGGGACGGGAGCTTCGGCGCCTGGGGATCGACGTGAATTTCGCACCGGTTCTGGATGTCCTGACCGAAGCCTACAGTCCCAATATCGGCATCCGGGCTTTCGGAAAAGACCCGGAGGTCGTGGCGAAAATGGGCGCGGCTCGCATCTCCGCCATGCAGGTGGAAGGCCTTTCCGCGTGCGCCAAGCATTTTCCGGGCCTGGGCCCGGCGACGCTCGACCCCCATTTAAACCTTCCGACGATTGCCGCGACCTGGGACGATATGGAGCGCGTTCACATGGTCCCCTTCCTGAGGGCCATGCAAGCGGGTGTGCACGGCATGATGACGTCCCATCCTCTTTATCCGAAGCTGGACTCTACCCCACGAACCCCGGCCACCTTCTCGCGAAAAATTGTTCACGATTATCTACGTCAGAAAATCGGCTATAAGGGCGTTATTTTCTCCGACGATCTTGAGATGGGCGCCATCACGGAGCTTTGCCCTATCGGTGAAGCCGCCGCTCGTGCCGTGGCCGCCGGGCATGATGTGGTCCTGTCCTGTCATGACATGAAGGCTCAACAACAAGTTTTCGCGTCCCTGGTTGAGGCCTATCGCAGCAAAAGACTTCTCAGGAAGGATCTGGAAGAAAACGTTCAGCGGGTCAACCAGCTGCAGGCTCAGCGAACCGAACGCTTCGCCCCGCCTCCGGTAACTGAAGGACGCGCACAGGAGGAATGTCAGGAGGCGCGGACGCTGGTAGAGACGATCTGTCATCAGTCCGTGAGCGTTCTCCGCGCCGGTCCTTCTTTGTCGCCATCGGCCCGGACGATTATTGTTTTTCCCCGTCTGTCGGATCTGGCTTCGCGCATTATGATTGAAACCGCCTTATTGGATGAGATTTCCTTCTTTGAATCCCGGTTGAAACCCGTGGGGTTGCCGCACAGGGTCCATCGCGTCGCCATGAATCCAACGGAAGAAGAAATCCGCGCGGTACGCGTTGACATGGAATCCGCTGAGCAGACGCTTTTGTTTGTCTTCGACGCGCATCTCTCCGCGGGGATGTGCTCTCTCCTGGAATCGGCGCAGAAGAGCGCCAAAAGACTGGTGGTGGTCCTGCTGAGAGACGTCTACGACGCGGAGTTTGTTCAGCCGGGAGTCTATTGTCTGACCAACTATGGTTTCCGCGTCTGCGACATCGAGGCGGTGCTGCGAAAGATTTTCCGGCGATGATCCCTCCGGCCAACATCATCGGTATTGATTTGGGAGGCACCTGGATCCGCCTCCAGGCCCTGGATGTGTCCGGACGGCCGGTCTGGTCGCTAAAACAATCTACGGTATCACCCGAAGCCTTGGCGCCGTTTTTGAAGCGCGTCTGGAAGAAGCGAGGTAGACCGGAACATCTGGCCGTTGCTTCCCGGGGCATCTGGACCGTTGCCGAACGTTCCCGGCTTAAGAAACAGCTGCTCCCCCTCGCGACGCGCGTCACTGTCATGTCAGACGTCGAAGCGGCGTGGTTGGCGGCATTTGGTTATAGAACCCTCACCCCAACCCTCTCCCTCAACAGGAAGAGGGTACCCTTCACCACGAAACCACGCAAAATAACACCCCTCCCCCTGCTGAGGGGGAGGGCAAGGCCGACCGCAGGGAGAGCCGCGGGTGAGGGTATGGGCGTCCTGATCATTTCCGGCACTGGTTCGATCGCCTACGCCCGGGATTCCGACGGCTGTGCCCGCCGGGCAGGAGGCCTGGGACCCCTTCTGGGTGACGAGGGATCAGCTTTTTGGATCGGACGCGCCTGGCTGCGCGGCCAGGCCAAAACAACGAATCTCCCGGTGAGACAGGTCGCTGCCCTGGCAACCAAAGCGATTCGACTGGCTCATCAGGGGGATCGGAATGCTTTAAGGATCATCCGTGAAGCTCAAGGCGCTTTGGCAAACCTGGTGGCGGAGTCCGTCACGGACATGCATTTTCCAAAGGCCGTCCCTGTCAGTTGGGCCGGAAGCGTTTTGAATAATCCCTGGTTTCGTGTAGGATGGGTCCGGGCTGTCAGGCGGCATCCGAAACTGGCTCGCCGGACGATTCTCTGGCAGGAGCCCCGTACGGACGCGGCGACCGCCATCGCTTATTACGCTCTCTATGGTTAACATCGAATCCTCTCTCGCAGAAAATACACTGCCGGACTATTTGAAACCCGGTCTGCGGCTTCTTTTTATTGGGATCAATCCGGGGACCTATTCCGCTCACGTGGGACATTACTTTGCGCGTCCCGGGAACCTTTTCTGGTGGGCGCTGTCCAACTCGAGGCTCGTGCCACGACCGGTGGAACCGACGGATGACGCGGCCCTGCTCGAGTGGGGCATTGGTCTGACGGATGTGGTGAAACGTCCGACGAACAGCTCAGGGGATCTGCGACAGGATGAATTCGACGTAGGAGCCAAGGCGATCGTGCAAACGCTGGAAACCTATCAACCCGGCGTGGCTTGCTTTGTCGGGATTCTGGGAGCCACCGCTTTTGTCGGACGCCAGGTGAAACCGGGACCGCTGACGGAAAAAATCGGAGCCACTCGTCTTTTTGCTATTCCCTCCCCCAGCCGACGCAACGCCCATTACGGCCGCGAAGGAATTCTGAATTACTTCAAGCAGTTGGCGGGTTTCGTCGGCGGGACAACGACTCCTACGGTTTCCGTTTAATTAGAAAATATAACTGGCCGGTGTCCCAGAAATGGGTGGCGAAACCCTCCGCTTCGGTCCCATGGCCCACAAAGAAATCCACACGTCCCGGCCCTTGAATGGCGCCGCCTTCATCCTGATTTAGAACAAATCGCGCCAATGCTCCCACGCGGATCCAGGCCAGCAGCCCTTTTGGAAAAAGCTTGGGATCCGTCGCAATTGACCGTCCCGGCGTCAGAGGGACATCGATATTCCCGTACGCGTCAGGCGCCGCGGAACTCGTATCGATCCGAAAGAAAATATACCGCTCATTGACATTCAGCAGCGCCTGGCGCTGGCGCGGATGGCGATCCATATAGCGAAGAAACGCCGCATGGTTAAACTGCTTTGCCGGGATCCTGCCGGAGGCAATGACATGCTGTCCGACCGAGCGGTATTTCCGCCCGTTGTGGCCATCATAGCGTATGCGCAGCGGCTTCCCATCCCCCACATCCAGCCAACCGGAGCCTTCGATCTGCAGGAAAAAGATATCCATCGGATTTTTCGCCCAGGCGATTTCCAGTTTCCGGCCCGCCAATTTTTGATCGCCGTCAATTTCCCCGCGCGTCCAGTAAGGGACGAGGGCCTGCCCTTGCCGGCGCCCGGCGAGTCGCGCCCCATCCCAAGCTGGATCGAAAAGACCCAGGTCCACATCCACCAAGTCGTCCGGGCGGGAATAGAGGGGATAACAGTAGAGGGTGTCGGGTTGCAAGCGGGCCGAGAGGATCGGTTCATAATAAGATGAAAACGTCACCGCGCGATCGGAAGTTGTTCCAACCGATTGGTAGGCCACGAACTGATCGCGCACAGCGTGAAGCCACTCCGCAGGCGTTCGGGCGGCCTGAAGAAGACCGGCAAACGATTCCATGGACTCAGCCAGATCCCGAGCCGTGTACGTGTCGTCGGCGATCAGATAAGCTTGGCGGACGGGAAGCTGGCGGAAATACGAAGCGCTTTGCAGCGCGGCGGTGCGCAAGGACTCCGTATCCGCGTCATCGGAGAAGACGGGAAGCGCCTCGGGAGGGACGCGGCGAAGGGCGGAGGCTTTTGTCACCGGAACCGCGGGCGTCACGGCCGAGGGCAGGAGAGAAGGCGTGGTCACGCACCCCGACAACAAACAGGATGCCAGGACTCCGGGCAGAATAAGATGAATGCGATTCATTTTCCTCTTCCTCCGTCATCCTCGGCGGTCACTGGCCGGGGATCCATCATTATTGTTTAGATCCCCCGCCAGAACCCGCGGGGGATGACGTCTGTGGAGGCTATTCTAATATTTTGGGAGGAGGTCGCGAGCGGCTAACGACAGATAGGAATAGACAGCGGCCAGCTGCTGGGCCACGAGTTCCGGATTGGAAACCACCTCTTGACGAAGCTCGTTGACGAGATCAATATCCACCGTCGTATTGCTGGCTTTTTGAAGGCTCTGAGACAGTTGATACAGGGCGTCCACCGCTCCCGGACGGAAGTTCAAGCTGTCCCGTTCGAAAATTTCCTGCGCCGAAATCCCAACCCGGACACGGCCGTCAAAAACGAGCATGTAGTAATACTTGGTCTGCCAATTGGCCTTATTGACCCCCGTCAGCGCGCGGTTCCGGATGCGCTCGACGGTTTCTTTGCGGATGCGCTCGATATAACTCTGTGCTTCGTCGGCATGATCCTTATGTCGAATCGCCTGATCAAACTGTTCAACCGCATCGCTATAACGCGCGGCCTGATAGAGTTCGACTCCATGCTGAAAGTATACGGAAGGAGTCGAGTTGGCTGAAAAAAGCGGCCCGGCCAGTCCCAAAACCAGCAGGGAGGCAACGAAACCGCGGAGAGGAAACGGGAGAGCCATCATTTCGAATTCCCCCCGGTCTTTAACCAGAACACAGCGATTTCGCCACGAATCGTCGGTTGAGTGCTGTCGTGCTCGATCTGGCCCGGCGCGAGACGCAACGCCTTCTCCAACGCTGAAACCAATGTAGTCTCCCGCTGGGCCGATAAATTTTTGTCTTCCCCGGTGATCCGGACGTGCATCTTGGTCAGGCCTCGCTCCCGCAGGCGTTCCTGAAACCGGCTGATCATCACCAAGCCTTCAAGGGATAGATCCGATTTACCGGCCGCAAACAAGCGTGATAAAGAAAATTCGATGGTCTCGGATTCCTCGGAACCATACGCCATTGCCGGAAGAATGACGCTGTCGCCCTGAATCACCGTCGCCTTTTCATCCGGACCGATAAGGGTCAGCTGCGCGCTGTAAAGACGATCTACTACCGCGAATTTCTTCTCCGAATCCTTACCCTCCCAGATAAACTCATCCGGAAGCCCATTGGTCCCCCGTTGGCGGAAAATCGTCTGCCCCTGAGGATTAAAGACTTCAAACATCCAGTTCACAATTTGAAGTTTCTTATCCCTGGGCGGCGTCATTCGGAGGAACGGCGTCTCCGAGATCGGCGTGACCCATGGGTAGAAAGGCGCGTGGCCCTTCACTTCCCGCCGGGCGTTAAACTCGGACGCGAGCGCAATTGGAAGTTTTTCGAGTAATATTTTCTGGGATGGATCTTCCGGGAAGTCTTGAAGCTTTTCCAGGTTCATCGTCACCGGCGCAACGATCTTTTTGACAAGGTACCGGCCTTTAAACTGGCCCTTGATTTGGACTTCCATTTCATCCTGGATCTGCCGGCTGGGGTTCGCCGATGCAGCCGTAGGCGTCGCCGCCATCGTGAACGACGGCAAAGATAAACCGACCGTCAATGCGATGAGTTGATGGAGTCTCATTTGAGTTCCGCCATCCGCGTCCGGGCCTGTTTGGCCACTTCCGGATCCGACGTTGAAGCAGCGATGTCCTGATACAACGCTCGCAACTTGGCGTTTGGAGCGCTTTCCTGCTCATACAACTCACTCAATTTGATGAGCGCCGCCATTCGAAATTCATTCTTCCCCGCCGGGGCGGCCCGCAATTGTTCCAGAAGCTGTTTGGCCTGAACGGTATTGTGCTGCAGATCGCTCAGGAGCGCCCGGCGATAAAGCGCCTCCAGATACTCCGGCGTTTTCTGGGGCACCCGGGCATAGATGGCCATCGCATCGCCCATTTTGCCCTGGACTTCAAGCAAGGAACCCATCTGGAGCCAGACCGCATTGATTTTGGGATCGGTCGGATAATGTTCAATCACATACCGGTAGGCATAAACCGCCTTATCCAGATGGAAGGCCTTCTTGTGCGCCAGCGCGATATTCAACCAGGCCTCTTTGGCCAGGGGATGCGCCGGGAAACGTTGCAGGAACGCTTTAAAATCCGTCACGCTGTCGTCAAAGGCCCCCTTGCGGAACAGACAGACCGCTTTCTGGAACATGGCATTCGGCACGCGTTCATGCTTCGGGAACGAGAGGTAGAAATTCTGGTAGGAGTTGGCCGCGTCGTCCCAGCGCTGGAGCCAGAAATAACAGTCGGCGTTATAAAAGTAAGCCAACGGGGCATACTCGTCGTTCGGATAGCTCAGCATGATCTTTTCGAAGAGCTTCTGAGCGGTTTCGTACTTTTGCGCGTTGAAAAGCGCCGCGCCTTTTTCCCACAAGAGCGCCGCGCCGCCCGCGCTGCCCGGGGCCAGCTTCAGAAGCTCCGCCTGCTGGGACGACGAAATAGAGACTTTCTTCTGATGGAAGGAACTCAAGAGGTTATCGGCCGCCTTCGGAATCCGGGCATCATCCGGATATCGTCCGGCAAAAGACAGCAGCTCATTGACAGCCGTTTTAAGGTTATTCTGATTGAACGCGCACTGAACCAGCTGAAAGGCTCCTTCCTTACCCGCCTCGGTATTGGCATAGGAAATCTTTAAGGTTGAGAAAGTCGCTGCAGCCTCGGCCCACTGGCCCAGCCCGGCCTGCGTATTCCCGATCCGCATCAACGCATCCGGAACCATGGGACTTGCTTTGAAATTATTGGCCAGGTTTTTCCAGCGTTTGATCGCCTCCTGATAATACTGCTGATGCGCCAGCGCATCTCCGGCACGATAAAGCGCTTCCGTTCGAATGACCGTCTGGGTTGATGCCTGAACCAGATGTTCCCAGGCGCTCGTGGCTTTGGCAAATTCGCGCTGGTTGTAAAAGATTTTGGCCAATTCCAGCTCCACCTGCTCAGCGAATTCCTTATTCCCCAGATCGCGCGCACGCATCAGGGCCTGTTGGAGCGCGATCACGGCTTCCCCGTCACGGCTGGGGCCTTGCGCGGACATCGCCGCACCGAGCGCCTCCAGGGCGTAGGGAACCAGCGAGCTTTGCGGCGCCCGCATGATGAATTCCTTGTAAATCTTCTCAGCGTTGGTGAGATCATTCAGCTGGTAGTAGGCATCCGCGACCCAGTAAAGCGTATTCTGGGTCCATTCATCCACACCCAGGGTGTTCGCCTTGGCCATCCGGTTGTGGACTTCATTCAAAATACCGGCCATCCGGAAGGGGTCTCTCGACGAATGCAGACACAACGTCATTAAATACGCGGCTTTGCCGCAGGCGGAACTGTCGGGATACTTGTTCAGGAGATCCTGATAAACCTCCAACGCATGATCGTATTCCGCCATCCGGTAAAGCGCCAACCCCTTCGCTAAATACGCATAAGAGGTCATGATCTCCTTGGGATAACGGCCGATAAATTTATCCGCCAGGATTTTGGTCCCGTTGAAGTCGTTCAGCAGCAGGTGAGCCCAAAGAATGCGGAACTCCGCGGAAAGTCTCAGTTGGTGGACATCCACTCCGTGCATGCGCGGCGCCAGACCGCGTTCCATTTCCAGCGCCATTTGCTGTTCCTGGATGGCCTTCTTCCAATCTTTCTTAAAGATCGGCACCGAGGCATATAAATAGGTCCACTGAGGACACAGCGAATGATGAGGATACTGCTTCAGCAGATCCGTCAAAATCTTCTCGCATTCGTCAAAATTCTTCTGCTCAAAAAAGAGACAGGCCCGGCGATGCAGCGCCAATGGACGCAATCCCGGGTCGGCCATGGGCCGCGTAACCGGCTTAAAGAACTCCTGCGCCAGCGTCAGGTCTTTACCGTTATAAAAGGCCTCGCCTAAGCTCAGACGCATCCGATCCACCCATTCGCTGTTCGGATCTTTTTGAAGACTCGTCTGATACAAAGGAAGCGCGTGGGCGATCTCTTTCTTTTGAATGTAGCTGACCACCTGGTAATACAGGGAAGACGGCTCATTCGGGAAGCGCTGCAAATACACGAGCGCCTCATCCGGCTGTTCCTGTTCCAGCGCGGCCACCGCACGCATGAGGTTGATCGCCAGATCGTTTGAGAATGCAGGGTTTTCCTGGATCAGTTGTCTGATCAGGCGGCTCATGTCTGACCACTGACGCTGGGTCAGATAACAGCGGGCCTGCAGAAACAGAATCTCCTGCTCGACGTACGGATTGCCGTCCTTGGCCACCTGATCCAATTGCTTGAGCGCTTCATCCGCCTTCCCCTGAAGCAGATGGATCTCCGCCAGGCGCAGGTTGGCGGTTTGTTGAATAAAAATAGAGGGCGAGGGTTTTCTGGCCTTCAGCAGTTTGTGGAAGGCTTTGCGACTTTCATCTAATAAGTTTTGGGAGAAGGCCTGTTCGGCCGCCGCACTGGTGAGTTGAAACCGTATCGGCTCATCGGGAAGCCCTTCCTGCAGGCGCAGGAGCATCTCCGGGACTCCATTCCAATGGCCTTCACGAACCACCACGCCGCCCAGGACAGGAAACGGGTTCACCGTTTCTGCCATTCCGGGGACAGCAACGATTTGAGAAAACAGGGCCCCAACGAGGATAACGCGAAGGGATTTACTGAATGATGATAAGCTTGCCATCTTTCTTTGTTTCAGGAGACTCAATTACGTAGAAGTATACTCCGGAGGCAAGTTTCTCGCCACTATTATTTATCACCGTCCAGTCCAGTGTGCCGGACTGCACGTCGGTGTTAAACACCAAGCGGCCGGTGGCGGTATAGACGCGGATTTTGGCGCTGGAGCCGAGGTTCGTAAAGGTGATGGTCTTCTTCGCACCAGTTGATTTATACGGGACCGGATAAGCATAGGCGTTACCGACGTCATAGCTGACCACGCTGACGGTCGCCTGACCTACAATATTCCCGCTGCGCGCCCGCACCGTAATATTATTGCCCAGAGAAGGTGAGTTGAAAACCCCTGCCCCGCTGACGCTGCCGCCCGTGGTGCTCCACTGGACATTCGACGGCGTCATCGCGTCTCCAAATTGATCCAATCCGGTGGCGCTGAACTGCTGGTTTTGCATCGTCTTGATCGTGATATTGTTCGGGCTGACCGTAATGGCCGACAGCACCTGGACCACGGTCGCCGACGGCGTATTGGCATGCACGGCCCCGTTGGCATTGCTCAGCGTGCACCGCAGGACATAGGTTCCGGCCCTTGAGAAAGTCACCACGGCATTTTTGGCCGCATTCGTACCGTTCGGGCTGGCGCTGATGGCCGCCGGACCGGACTCCAAGGACCATGTGTAATTGATGCTCGCCTCTCCGGACACATTATCCGCGCCCAGCGCCGAGACATTCGCTGTTTTTCCATCCGCATTCAGGCTGATCGTCGGCGTCGTCACAAAATAGGCGCCTGCCGCGATGATATGGAGAGCGGCCGTTCCCGGCGTGGCGCTGCCTAAGGACGCGGTCAGCGTAAAGTCACCGGGTGCCGTAGCACTAAAAACGGTCGAAGCGCCGGAAGCAGGGCTGACGGATCCACCGCCGCTTGTGCTCCAGTTGACGGACGCTCCGGCAATAATCGCATTGAATTGATCCCTGACCGTTGCGGTGAAGCTCTGGGTATTGCCGGTCGCAACCGTTGTGGTAGTCGGAGAGATGGTGATCGAGGTCGGATTGGCCCCCACGCTGACGGATCGAGAGTTCGTCCCGGTTAAACCGGTTCCACTATGGTCCGTCACCGCAATGGTCACGGTGTAGCTCCCATTGCCCGGGAAAGTAATTGTTGTTGCGTTATTGTTGATCTGGTCATTGGGATTGACCGTTACTCCCGCTGACGGACTGACGCTCCAGTGATAACTCAAAAGTGCTGTCCCCCCGTTGTCGGTGGCGGCATCGGAACAACTGGCGGTCGTATTGTTCACCGTACAGGTTGGGGCCGGCACCGTCGGGGCCTCGTTCGGCGTTGTCACCGAGCCAAGATTCAGCCAGGCGCTATCATTGCTTGACGTGCCGGAGGCGCTGACGGTTTTCACGCGAACATAATAGAGTGTTTCAGGAACAATTCCACTCGTAATCGACGCGGTCATGCTGGTGCTGTTTTTCGTCGACGTTTGAGTCTGGCATGTTCCCGTCCCATAACCGGTTGTACACGTCTGGACCGTGTACTGGCTGCCAGTCGGATTTCCCGTTATCGGAGCAGCATCCGTCCAGCCGGCACTCAGAGTCCTCGGACCACTCGCCGAAAGGCTTCCGCCGGTCGGCGCAGCCGGCAAGGTATAAAAGTTGGCGTTCCCCAACGTCGAACTGCACAGGGACCCTTCGTAAAGGACAATTCGGAAGTAATAACGCGTATTGGGAGTCAGTCCGGATAACGCCACACTCAGAGAACTGCCCCCGGCCCATGCGGTCTGGGAACCATAGTCGGACCAGGTGGAATTATCCAGGGAACTCTGCAGCTTATAAGCCGTCAACGACGTCCCGCCGGTAACCCCCGAGATGGTGTAAGTAGCCGTATTGACCCCAATATTGCTGATGCTGGCCGTCCCTCCCCAGCTATCCGTTGTAAAACCGGTATAAGAAATGGCGCTGCTGGATCTCCAGCTTGCGCCGCCGCGGTTGGTCGCGGTGACGGTCGGGGAATACGAGGTTCCCGACTGAAGGTTGGTATACGTCACAGAGTTCTGATCGCTGTAGACGCCCGTTCCGCCAATAACCCTTGTTTGCGTGGCCGATCCCGAAGAAACCGACCCTCCCACGTTGACGGAATAGGTCGTATCGCTCGGGTTGGCCGGAGCCGCCGCCGCATTCTGAAAATTGAGCGTCGCCGAGCAGTGGGTAATGCTCGTCGCCGGGCTGATCGCGACAGGGTCCTTCGCCTGTGTATAAAAGGTGCTCGTCACGTAATCGGGGGCGGCCTGGGTGGGATCATAAACCAGGTGCTCCGTCAGCGTATAGGGCCTGTTGGGTAACAGCGTGGCACAGTCCGCCGAAGCAATGGTCAAAGACGTTGCCCCTGACGCAGGGAACGGCTGGACGCTCTTGGAAAGAGAACAATTTCCAACTTCCGAGCTGGTCAACTGGGTCGCCAACCAGGCGATGACGTTGGTTTGGTCGACAACGCTGGTGTTTGTTCGAGCCGTAAACTGAAGCGGCAGCGTGTCAGCCGAAGCAATATTGTCGAATCCCGCATTGGTGAGGACATCCGTTACCTGCGAACCGATAGAAACCCAGGCGGAACAACCGGCGTCTGTCGGCGAAGAAGAACCCGGGGGACAGGCTTTGGCATAGGTATTGTAACTCGCGTTAGCCAACAGCGGCTTGATGGTCTGGGCAATGACATCGGTGGAAAGCGCCGGGTTTGTGTAATCCGCCGTATAGACAATGACCGTGTTTCGATCGAGTGTCCCGTTGTTTTGCGCCGATCCCAAAGTCGTCGCCTGGAAGAAATAAATGCTGTTGGTGACATTGGGCGTCGCCGCGTTTTGCACCGATTCCGATATCGTGGTGGCCGTATGTCCTGTGATTGATCCGTTTCGGGGTGCATTACAGGGGTCCCCACCACCCGTACAGGTGGCATGGACCACACGGGTCAATCCCAGCGCGAGGCCCAATATAAGGAATAATCGAAAATTTCTCATGGTTTAGTGTCCCCCTCTTGTCGAGGCTGGGGTAGTGGTGTTTTGTGCCGATCGAGGAGTTCCCATATTCAGGAGTTGTTCCAGGTCATCCATTTCCGGCAGCGCTTGTTTGCGCTGGCCGCCCATCACCGGGTCATAGGACTTGCCCTGGCGGGCGATCATCTGCGCCTGCTGCCCTTCCAACTTGGCCATGGCCACTTTGATGTAGCGCCGGGCCGGTTTATAGTGGGGTTCCATCTCAATTAAGCTATCAAATAGAAGAACGGCTTGCTCATAACGTTCCTGCCGCATCGCGGCTTTGGCCTGCTGCAAAATCTTGCGCTCCTCGGGAGAGAGGATCGGCCGCGGCTCGCCGAAGCGGAAGGAAATCTCATAGCGGTGGTTCATGCCCAGTTCGCCCTGGCCGGAATACGCATAGTCAAAGGAAACACCCTTGATCCGAAGACCGATGCCGGCGCGAGCGCCTAACCCTTCCGTATGGTTCTTCACGTACCCGCCCCGAAGCGCCAGCTGAGGAATCAACCAATACTCCGCGCCTCCGGAAATAATAGCCTCATCGTCTCTCGGCATACCATAATCGAGTGATACATTCAGTTTCCGGTTCATCATCTGTACGGCCGCGATGCCGAAACGCGTCTGGAGCGGCAGCGGATCGCGCTGCTCTAAAAATTGAATCCCATTGCCCAGGTTCTGAACAACCGCTCCCAGGCGAATAGTCCCCCCCAAAACCGGCTTGGGATAAATCACGGTCCCGCCCATGTCAAACGCGATTCCATTCGCTTTCACATCCGCCAACTTTTCCTGAATTCCTTTGACGTTGAGGCCAGCCGCCCACTGATTACCCAGCCAGGAAGCGCCTAGCGTTCCAACCGCGCTATAGGCACTTTGATCGCCGGCCTTATTCCCGTTGTCGTCATAGCCTTGGATGTTGCCATAGCCGAGATAAGAAACATTCGCTCCGATGGCACCGTTTTCTAAAGGAATGCCAAGGTTGGCGTTCTGATATTTCATGTCTTGGATGAGCTGACTGTACATGAAAGAAGCCTGACGCTCTTGCATCAAAGCCAGGCCTCCTGGATTCCAGTACAGGCTGGACACATCATCCGCTTGAGCAACATACGCCTCGCCCATACCGATAGCGCGTGCTCCCAACCCGATTTTGAGGACTTCTGCGGCGGTCGTGCCGGGACCAGAGCCCCAGGCCAGACCTGAGACAAAAATAAGAAGCGTTCCCGAGACGCTGAGATGCATGAGTGGATTCTTCATGGGACTAGTATGGCGAATGAAGATTACACGGGAGTATCGCCAAAGTAAATTCGATGTTAACTGAAACGAAGGACCCATGGTAGTCTTTCCTTACCCCAAATGCCCTCCCCTGTCAATGGAAAATTAACATCACTTCACAGACTGTTAATTTTCGTGCTTACTTATATGCTCGAATTGCTATATGTAAATTTCTACAAGCTGTTTTTGCGCGTCAGGCAGGCAAGCAGACTAAAGGAAGAATATCCTAGATAAATCGTTGGTATTGATGAATTGGGAGTTTCCAGACTGTCACGCCGCAGAAGCGGTCCCCCTCCGGGCAGAATGGTTTGACACCGGCCTGCTGGCGCATCCAGCAGGGCGCGCCGAAGTAACGGCCTAGGAGCGGGAAGCGTTTTTGGAGTTGAAGCACTTCCTCCTGCGAGATTTTCCAGATTTCTTCCTGCGCGTTGTAGCAGAGACGCTGGGTCCATTTGTGATGGAAATTCAGCAGCTCACCCGATTCCTCAAAACGAATCGGAAACGCATTGGGCAGCAGATAAAGAACGTCCTCTTCCTTCTCCCCCGCGTTGACGAGATCCGACAGATGCGTCCAGAGCCGCTGCATGCTCCGGCGGTAGTAGTCGAGCGCCTCGGGCGTGGCCTGGATCAGTGCCGGGATGATGTAATCCGGCTCGTTCCAACGAACCTGTTGAATGAGAACGGGCCGGGAACCCGGCGTCATGCGGTGACGCTGGTTCTGCGAATCCGCGGCATGCGAGATCTTCTTCTTGAAAGTGAAATGGGGATGAGACAGGACACGCATCAGTTTACTGATCGACGAGAGGTTGAGCGTTTCGGAAAGATAGGGGTTCCGCGCCGGATTGAGGACAGCATCGATCGCCGTTTCATCGCTCATCTGATTTTTGGGCAGCCCCAGAACGCTCCGGACACCCTGGGCCAGGACCGCTTCGGCATTCGCTTTATAGTCCACAAGCTTGGACGAGTAGCCGCCGAGGTCCTGGTCAAATTCACGGACAAACGCGTCGGGCCATCTGCCTCGAGCCCCTTGATCAAAACCATTGATCAGCTGATACTCCAGCGTTTTTTCCAACGGCAGGGGATCTTCAATAAACTTAAAAAACTCAGGGTCAAACCGGTTTACCGCGTCAACCATTTTCCGGATCACGATTTTCTGTTCCACCGGAGCGTCAAATTGTTCGCAGAGGCGATGGTAGCGATGGAGCGTTAAACCACTGATGGTGTGATAGAGATGCGCGTGCGTCGCCACCGGAAGCGCGTAACGGGCCACTTCCTGACACCGCTTCCGGATCGCGCTCACCCCGTTCTTGTCCTTCGTCGAACGCGCCGGGAAAATACGCTGGTATTCCCGAGCCACCGTCGGTTCCAGAAGCCGGCAAAGGTCGTGATACGTCTCCATTTGCTCCAGGATCGCCTGCTGATAGAACGCCACATGATCGTCCCGAAGCGCCGGAATCGTGAAATTCCCGGGTTTCACCTCCACATAGCGCTGGCTGACCTGCTCGGAGTTATAAAACGGATGGCTATGCAGAAACGACCAAATGAACTGCCGGGACACCTTGTCCAGGACGAACTGGAACGTGGCGTGCTGGATCGTCGTGTGATGGCCGGCCTTGTAAATGGATTCGGCGATACCATCCCGCCGGGCGCGGGCGGCCTCATCATTGGACACGTCCTCCGCATGGATCACCTTGGACGAATAGCAGGTGCGTGCCGTGGCCACTGAGTTGTTGTAGGAATCCTGGAACGCGTTTTCCAGGATCACCACCGGTTCTGGAGATGTTGACCGAACAGGGTGGGTCATAAATCCTTTTGAGTCGTCATCCCCGAGTGACTCTGTCGGGGATCCATGGATTCCCCGCCAGTGACCGAGGGGAATGACGACTTAGCGACACGTTTTCCTCTACAAATAACTATCACGAGAGGAGGTCAGGGAGTTTCAAAAGAGAGTCAATTCGCACCGTGTCATTATAGGGTTTGGCATGACGGTCCAACAACACCGCCTGCATGCCGACGGCCCGGGCCCCCTGGTAGTCGTCGACCAGGCTGTCACCGACATGAAGACATAAGTCGGGAGTCACCTGATAGAAATCCAAGGCATGCTGAAAAATACCCGCTCCCGGCTTGGCGACACCAACGGCCGAGCTGGCGGTCACATGATCAAAGTAGCTGGAGAGATTCAATTGATCCACGATAGAAAAGAGCCGGTGGTCCCAGTTTGAAATAATCCCCATCCGGTAGCCGGCGGCCTTCAGGGTGTCCAGCACCGGAAGAGCATCGTCAAACAACCGCCAGCACTCGGCACGGCCAAAAAGATCGTAAAGCTCCTCAAAGAAAGTGTCGAAATCCCGGAAGGAATCCAGTTGGCCGAAGACGTCCCGCACCAGGTGATACCACCAATCGCGCTCAATTTTCTCGCTGGTTTCACCGGAAAGAGCCGACAACCCATTGCGTTCATGCCACCGGGCGTAAAAGGCTTTTTCCACGGTTTCGGCTTTGACGGATACGCCATGCCGCCAGGCGGTTCGCGCATAGACCTCGCCCACCGAGGGATAGGGGCGAAAGAGGGTTCCCCCCGCATCAAAAAAGATGACCTTTGTTTTCTTATCGTTTGGCATAAATGGTGCGATCCAGAACTCCCGCTTCCCGAAAGGCCCGCCGGCGTTCGGCGCATTTATTGCAGCGTCCGCAATGCACCCGTCTTTTCGGTGCCAGGCATGAAAAACTGTACTGCAGGGGCAGGTCGCGCCCCCGTCGAATCACTTCGGCTTTGCTGAGTGAACGGAACGGGGCCCGGATTTTGAGAGGGCTGGCGAGTCCCTGTCCCAAAGCCTTTCCCCAGATTTTTAAAAAAGCCGGCGTCGCATCCGGGAAGGGGTTGTGATTCAAAGACCCTAAAGCGATCTCAAGGATGCCTGTCATCGCACAAAAGACCGCGGCTTTAACGGTGAGCCCCTGGTTCCGTCCCGGCAGATAGACCGCCGCATCAGCCGTACCAGACCCCGGCGCCGGTTTCCGTCCCAGGCTCCAGTGCGTTTCATACACGTCCTCCATCGGAAGCGTCAAAACGCGAAGGGGTTTGATCCGAGGAGAATGGAGGGCCCGGAGATAACGCTTTAACCAGTACAGCTCAACCGTTTCCCAAACCAGATGTTGGCGGATATAGACTGGCCACACACATGAATACTGCTTCGCCAGCTCGGCCAGAAGCACATCGCTATCGAGTCCTCCGCTCACCAGAACGCAGATCGATCGCCGCATTTTCCCCCCGTCATCTCCCGCAGTCGTAAGCGGGGGATCCAAACATCGATGATGGATCTCGGCCTACGGCCTGCCGGGATGACGTTCTTTAATTATATGATGACACTATGTTCCGTGTGACGAAAGAAATTCATTTTTGCTATGGGCACCGGCTGCTGAACTACAAGGGTCCCTGCCACCATTTTCATGGCCATAATGGAAAGGCAGAAATTCAACTTCAGGCGAAAAAGTTGGACAAAAAGGGCATGGTCCGCGACTTTGGCGAGATCAAAAATATTTTGCATAAGTGGATTAATGAGACCCTGGATCATCGCATGATCCTGAACGAAAAAGATCCACTCCTTCAGACGCTTCAAAAGGCCGGCGAACCCGTCTTCGTTTTAAAAACAAACCCCACCGCCGAAGCCATCGCCCGGCTCATTTATAAAATCGCCCAATCCAAAGGCCTTCCGGTGTCCGTCGTCACCCTCTGGGAAACCCCCAACTCCTTCGCGACATACAGCGAATAAAAGAACGAATAGAGAAGACACCCTCACCCCTGCCTGCTGGTTGGCAGGCAGACCCTCTCCCTCAGCAGGGAGAGGGAGATGATCCCTACTGAAAATCTGATACACCCTCCCCCTGATGAGGGGGAGGGCTGGGGTGAGGGTAAATATCTTATTCAGCAGGAAGGGCTTGGCGGAAAAAGAAGGTGGGGCGACGCCAGTGTGTGAATCCATGAATCGCCGTCAGGAAAGCGACATAACCGTATCCGAAAGCAAACAACGCGATAAAGGGCAGGCTGAACCAATGACCCAGATCGTACGCGGCATACAGCGCAAACACAAAATAAACGGCAAAGGCCAGCTCAATAAGACCTGAAAAACGTTTGCGGGATCTGTAGTTCTTCTGCTTCCAGCTTTTATCGCGCTCGATCACGGAGTACTTGGGTGTACGGTAAAACTCAAAGCGCCGGTTCGTCAACCCCTGCAAAACAGCTTTCGAGTTACTCAGGCACATCCCTACTCCCACCGAAACCATCAGCGGCAGATTTGCCAGGCGCATTTTCCAGTTCGGGTAAAGATGCTTCTGACAAACTGCATAAAAGATTCCCACCGACAAGGTCGTCGCCGCCAGTGCCAACCCTTCTAAAAAGCCTGTCATGGGCCAATGACTCCGGGTGCGGAAGTACAAACTCATCGGCAGCAGAATGGAAAGAACGGCCATCAGCACATACCCCACGCAGGCGGTGAGGTGAAACGTGGCTTCGACTTTGACTTTTAAACTGACCGGGCTCCGCCAGATCGTGGGCAACATTTTCTTAGCGGTCTGGATGGCCCCCATGGTCCAGCGGTTCTGCTGGGTTTTAAACGCGTTGATGTCGACCGGGAGTTCCGCCGGACACACCACATCCGGCAAGAACATGAAGCGCCAGCCGTTCATCTGGGCGCGGTAGGAAAGATCCAGATCTTCCGTCAAGGTATCGTGCTGCCAGCCGCCGGAGGATTCAATCGCCTGCCGCCGCCAAACCCCTGCCGTGCCGTTGAAATTGAAGAAAGCCCCCGAGCGGTTACGAGCGGTATGTTCCAGCAGAAAATGCCCGTCCAGGAAAATCGATTGGATCCAGGTCAACAGGGAATAGCCCTCGTTCAAATGGCCCCACCGCGTCTGGACCATCCCGATTTTGGAATCCTGGAAATACGGCAGCGTCTTCAGCAGAAAATCGGGGGGCGGAACAAAATCAGCGTCGAAGATCGCCAGAAATTCTCCCTTGGCTTTTTGCAGCCCGTTCGCGAGCGCCCCGGCTTTAAATCCTCTGCGATCTTCCCGGTGAAGATAATGGATATCAGTCCCCTGGCCCTTCCACCAGGCGATTTTGTCGCTGGTCATTTTTGTCGTGTCATCCGTGGAATCATCTAGAACCTGGATTTCCAGTTTCTCCCGGGGATAGTGAAGACGGCAAACCGCATCGATTAAACGTTCAACCACATAACGCTCATTAAAAACAGGGAGCTGCACCGTTACAACGGGAAAAGGATCCTTCAAGACGGGGATTTCATTCGGTTTGGACCACTTGTAATGCCGGAAGTAGAGGTACAGAATCCAATAACGATGGAACCCGTAAAAAGATAAGAGGACGATTAAGAATAAATAAACGCCCATGAAGATTTGGCTGAAAGAATGCATTAGATTGGCGACATTATATCCGTTTTCCGACAAACTTCATATGGACGCGGAGCGTATCATCGGGGAACCCGCTCGGCAAAGGAGGCAATGGATTGGAGTACAGGACCGCCCGCAGGGCCAATTGATCAAAAAACGTATCCCCTGATGGTTTCTCGATTTTTGACTCCGACAACTGTCCATCCCGATGAATGACAAAGGCCACCTGGCAAACCGTATCGGCTTCAAACTCCTGCGACGGATGCCATTGTTTATCCAGCCGGTCGGCGATGGATTTCAGATACCACGGATAGGGAAAGGTGGTTCCCGCTTCGGCGACGATGCCGGATCCCCCTCCGCCGCTATTTCCCGGAAGCCCGGTGGCTCCTCCGGTTCCGGCGCCGGAGGCCTGATTGTCTTCACGGCCCAACGCCCGCATGGCAGCTTCAAAATTGGACGAAGGTTTTGGTTTGGACACAACGGCCGGCTTCGGGAGGACCTTCTTTTTCACTTTCCCAATCAGGCGGATGGCCTCTTTCGACAGGGCCTTGGAATGGGGAACCACGCGCTGAAATTCCTCCGGCTTGGCGGCTGTTTTGCCCGGTGAAGGAGGCGGGGAAACGGTTGCCGCCGCAGGACTACCGCCGGGTGTGCCGGATGGCATGCTGAACAGGTCGATCGAGTAATAGGCCAGGCGCGGTCTGGCGAGCAGGGTCCCCAGGATCATCAGAAAGCCGAAAAAAGCGCTGTGGGCGGCCAGGGATAAAGCGAAATAGCCTTTCATCTGGAAGACCTTATTTTTTTTGTTCCACTGAAATGCCAAGTTTGGCGACGCTGAGCCGCTTGGCCACATCCATGATCGAGACAATCTTTTGCAGAACCACGTCGCGGTCGGCTTGAATCATGACGGGGCGATCGCGATGCGTGGAAAGCTCGGACTGCAGCGCACTCTCCAATGTGGCCGCGGACACCGCCCGGCCGTTGATGCTCATCTCCCCCTCCCGCTGAACCATGACCACGATGGGCCGGTCCGGGGACTCGCTGGTGGAGACCGAGTGCGGCAGATTCACTCGGATTTGATGCTGAACCAGAAAAGGGGTCATCACCATGAAAATAATCAGCAGCACCAGAGAGACATCAATCAGCGGAATCATATTGATATCCGTGATCGGCGCGTGGCGCCTGTGCGAACGGCGGACCCCGGTCATGGGCGCGGACCGGTCAGATCAATGATTTCCTCGGCGCACAATTCCATATCTTCCGTGATGCGTTCGATCTTGCGGATAAAACCGTTATAGGAAACCACCGCGGGGATGGCAACGAAAAGCCCCAGCGCTGTGGTGATCAGCGCTTCGGCGATTCCATTGGCGACGACCGCCGGGCCGCCGCCGGCGTTCTCGGAGATGGCACGAAAGGCGTGAATGATCCCCACGACGGTCCCGAACAGTCCGACAAACGGGGAGACGCTCCCGATGGTTCCGAGGACGGTCACATAATGCATCATCCCGGCGGTTTCCGTCCGGATGAGGCGAAGCGCCAGGCGCATCAGATGATCCCGTCCGGCCGTCCTGTCTTCCAGTGGAGGATCAATTAAAAACGCAAGAATTCCCCCGATCGGCTTCTCCAATGTTTCACATTGGGCCACCGCGAGATCCGCTCTCCGGTCCGTCAAGTGCTTGCGGAGACGATTCAACAGCCAGTCCCGGTCAAAGTCAATCCGCCGCAGGGCAAAAAAGCGCTCCAGCATAATGGCGCCCGAAAAGATCGAGCAAAGAATCAGAATGGAAATAACAGGCCAGGCATTGGCCCACATTTGTTTCATCGCCGCGTACTCGAACATGTGTTTATCCTTTCTTCTCTTCTTAAACCTTTTTAAAAGCGTTTTCTGGAATAGGCATAAATCCGTGAGAGACCAGAATCTTAACGACATTCTCGATACTGATGTCCAGAGGAATCACTTGCGATTTAGGGACATACAACAAAATGCCGGATGTCGGATTCGGCACAGTAGGGATAAAAATACAGTAATGGATCTCCTCGGAGCCGTAGGCTGTCCCGGGCATCTGGCTGGTGACAAAACCGAAGGTATAAACTCCTTTTCTCGGATACTCGACGAGAACAGCAGATTGGTAGATCGAATTGACGCCGAAAAAAGCCTCTGTCACCTTTTGAATCGCCTCATAAAAACCACGGAAAAACGGCAGGAAGCGGATCCCGGCTTCCACCCAACCCATAATCCGCTTACCTATAAAATTGGTTGCGACAACCCCCAGCAGCCAGATCAGGAAAAACGTCAGAACAAACGACAAGGGCCGGATGGCGGCCGTCGGCAAAGGAACCCATTTCTGATGGGTCAAAGAAGGTGTCAATCCCTGGCTCACCAACAGGAAAAACATCCAGATAAAATAAATGGTCAGGCTGAGCGGAACGAAAATAACAAGGCCGGAGAAAAACTGGCGTTTGAGTTTGTTCATGGTTCGATTGCGCTTTGCTCCACTCACCATGCCCTGAGCGAAGTCGAAGGGCATACGACGATTTTGTTATATTCCTCGAGGGAAATCAAACGAGGTCCCGGACCGGAAGACTTAATGCGGACGGAGGATTTCCTGAATCTTCTGAAACACCGTCTCAGATGAAAGCTGGTCGGGTCGATCCGTCTTTAAACAAAAAACCCAGGGAACCGGCGGGACCCACCGTGCCGGGTCTGTAATAAACATCAATCCCAGGGTCCGGACGCCGGCCGCCACCGCGACATGAAAAAGCCCTCCGTCCACGCAGACAAAGAGATCCAGTCCTTTCAGAAAAGCGGCGACGGCTTCGAGATCCGGATCAGAGAACTGCGGAGGGGAGCGCTTCAAATAGGGTCGCGCCTGATCAAAAACGCCTCTTTCCAACGCCCGCGTTCCGGAACGCAACGATTCGGGAGGCACGATGGCCACCAGTGAGAAGGTTGGTTCTGCCTCCACATAAGCCGCCAGACGCCCCCACGTTTCCGCCGGCCAGAGACGGTCCGGGCGGTCCGGATTGCCTCCGAAGAAAAGTCCCACTTTCCGGTTTCCAGCCGGGAACACCCACTGACGCCACCGTTCCGCGGCTCGCTGAACAGCCTCCGGGGACACATTAAACTCCGGGGTATAGTCCACCGAAACACCCAAGGGCTTTACAATCGCCATAAACTTGGCCGCTTCAGGGGAATCCTCGGGAGGCAGAGGGATTTCGACATGCGCCAGAGTGCGGCTCCAGTTGGCCCCTCCGTAAAAGGGTTCGGTCGAACACGCCAAGACCGTTGCACCGGTCATGCGCGCGAAGAGAAACGTCGTGAAGGACGGGATGTTGCTGGTCAGGATGATCGCCAGGTCAAAACGCTCCCGGCGAATGCCCCGCAGAAAAGAGACCAGCCGCCAGGACGACCGCATCCCCTTTTTATCCCAGACCCAATGCCGGGTAATCCGGGTATTGGTCAGGACAGACAGGACATTGTAAGCTTCCGAAAGAAAATGAAGTTCGGGTTCCGGCTGAAGGTGTTTGAGCGCGCGCAAAACCGGCGTGGCCAGCAGCAAATCGCCGAGCCCTTGATTCGGACGAATCAGGAGTACTTTGCGGATGCCCCCCTTTTGCCACTCCTGGCGAAGTTGTTCAGGTGTTTTCTTTTGAACTGGGAAACAAACTCCGATCAACCAGGCGAGCACGTTCCGTCCGCGTTGTTCTAACGTCATGGCCATTGGATGATTATACTCGTTTATAAAAAAAGCCCCGAAGAATCGGGGCTCTTTCCAGAAGGATGCAACCTAAATTCGTCAGTTCAAGTTGCGGGCGATATCTGAAGGGACGCCGATACGGCTCAGTTCCGCGTAATCGATATGGTTGAGCGGATCCTCAACAGGCTTCAACGTGAGAATGATTGAAACATTGTCCCCAGGAATCACTTCGACGTGCGCCTCGTGGCTGGCAAATCGGTCGAGATACTCCCCGGTTTTGCGCACGAGCGCTGTCGAGATACGGTAGTGCCCGGCCGGCATCGTTAAGGTAGTGGTTCCGGGAATTTCCTTCCCCCCTACAAAATGAGTTTTGTGCTCGCCGTAGATATAAACAGGAGCGTCCTGCACGACCGCTCCATTTTCATCTAAAACTGAAATATTGATTGTGCCCACCGGCTTTGCAGAGGCATATAAGGAGGACGAAACAGCGGCTCCGATCAGCGTCGCGAACAAGATCTCTTTGATCATTCTGTTTTTCATGGCCCTAGTTTAACTGGACGCTGTTCACATGCTACGTCTTTCGAGGCACGTTAACCGGCGTTTGGGATCAAACGAGACAAAATAGGGCCCTGTAATTATACGTATTTTTACGGTCTGATTTCATGGAGCATCGTTAAGCCTTCTGCTTGTGAGTTTTCTGTGTTTTTGTAAAAAGGTATGTTACATGTTAGACTCACCCGAATGACCCTTGACATACCCCATTCTTTCGCCTTAGGCGTCCTCCAGGGCCTGACCGAGTTTCTTCCGGTTTCCAGTTCCGCGCACCTGGCCCTGTTCCCCCGTTTCTTCGGATGGACCGACCCAGGTCTGGCATTCGATGTGGCCTTGCACCTGGGAACTCTGGCCGGGGTTGTCGCCTATTTCAGGAAAGAGCTCTGGCGGTTTGTCGAAGGGCTGCTGCATTTCAACGATTCGGCCTATGAACAGGAGCGCCGGACGGTCCTGTTTCTCCTTCTGGCCACCGTCCCCGGAGCGCTTGCCGGGTTTCTTTTCGAGCAAAAAGTTGAAACCGTCTTCCGGAACCCGAAACTCATCGCGATCGTGCTGATCGTGATGGGAGTCGCTCTGGGCTTCATGGATCGGTTTTTTGCCGGGCAGAAACGAATCACCGACCTGTCCGTGACAACAGCCGTCGGAGTGGGGATGGCTCAGGCGCTGGCGCTTATGCCGGGAGTATCCCGCTCGGGGATTACCATCACCGTCGCGTTGGCGTTGGGATTTGCACGCGAAGAAGCGGCTCATTTTTCATTTTTATTATCGATACCGATTATCGCCGGCGCAGGAATTTTTAAGAGCAGGGAACTCTGGCTTTCTCCTGAAAAAGGTCCTTTGGTGGTCGGTTTCCTGGGAGCCGCGGTGGCGGGTCTGGCCGCGATCGCGATTCTGATGCGCTACGTTCAGAAGCACCGATACACCCCGTTTATCCTTTACCGGTGGGCGCTCGGAACGTTCGTTCTGCTGAACCTCAGCCGGTTTCTCTAGACAGACCCCTGACTTTTTCCGTGAAAAAACTCTTGTCCCTGCTCATTGTTTTTACCTCCTTCGGGATCATGCCGTCCGCCCGTGCCGATCAGGTCATTATGAAAGACGGTACGGTCTACAAAGGCAAGATCCTGATTCATGCCGAAAAAGCCATCCTGATCGGCAACCCGCCTTTTGATCCGAATTCCTACCTGCTTGAAAACAAGGACATCGACAAAATCATTTTTGACGAGTACCACCCCAACCCGCCGGCGGAGCGCCGCCGCGGATTCACATCAGCGCTGCACATGACCGGCCAAACCTTTTCCTCGGATGAGCTGTCTCTGGGGACAGCCGCGGGATTGTCTGGAGAAATTGGTTTTCGGGTTCACCCTTTGGTCGAGATTGACGGCGGAATGAGCTGGATTCCATCCCTGAATTCAGACGACGGAATCCTCTTGTCCGATGGCACGGTGGCGCGACAGTATAAACATTTCTGGCTTTACGGCAGCGTTGTTTCCGGGCGGCTGTATCCTTTTTTTAATCAAAAGAAATGGAAACTGGAACCTTATGTTCTGGCGGGCTATCAGTGGAATCGACTGATCCCGAAAGCCAGCGGCGATCGCTTTCAAGGGAATGGATGGCGTTTCGGCGCAGGGGCCCTCTATCCGTTGAGCTCCCACTGGTTTCTGGATGCCCGCCTGCTTTTCGACGATCTTTCGTTCGATACGGTTCAGTTTCAGGGCCGCGAAGGGTCCGTCCAACCCACCGTCAGCCAGCACCTTTACGCCTTAAGTACGGGAATCTCCTACCGGCTTTGACGGGGTCGTCCAGAACCCCGGGATGGCCCGATGGCACTTGGGGCACCGGCCGTCCTGCAGATGATTGGCTAGCACGCGAAACCCCGACCGCTCAATCAGAAGCGTGCGGCAGTCCGGGCAGGCCGTATGTTCAGTCTCCTTCACCTGGCCCGGCAGATTTCCCGCATACACGAAACGCAATCCGGCTTCCCTGCCGATTTCAACCGCTTCCAACAACTGGACAGCGCTGGTGTTCTCCGGATCCGTCATCTGATAGTTCTTGTGAAACGCGGTGACATGCCAGGGAATATCCGGAGAAACGGACGCCAAGAACCGCGCGATGTCGCGCAGCTCTTCCCGCGAATCATTAAACCCGGGGACCACCAGGGTGACCACTTCCAGCCAGAATCCCATTTGGTGCAGAAGCCCGATGCTATCCAGGACAGGCTGAAGCACGCCGCCGAGTTGACGGTAATGGGCGTCCTGGAAACTTTTCAAATCAACCTTATAGAGGTCCACCCATGGGCGCAGGTAGCGCAGGACCTCCGGAGTGGCGTTTCCATTCGACACACAAGACGTGACCATCCCGTGCCGGCGGGCTTCCTTAAAAACAGCTACCCCCCACTCACTGGTAATGAGCGGTTCGTTGTACGTGCTGGTCAGGAGTCGGGCGCCGCCGGCCAGTGCCGCTTCCACAATTTTCCCCGGCGTGATTTCATGAATGGGACTACCGGCGTCGGGATCACGCAACGCCTGGGAGGTGTTCCAATTCTGACAATAACCACAATGGAAGTTACACCCCAGCATGCCAAAACTCATGGCCACTGAGCCCGGCAGGGCATGGAAGAAAGGCTTTTTCTCGACGGGATCCAGCTGCAGGGCCGCGACATAGCCCCAGGGCACGTGCAGCCGCCCGTCCGAATTAAAACGAACCCGGCAAATGCCCGGCTTCCCCTGCGGGATCAGGCAGCGATGCCCGCACGCCAGGCAACGCAGCTTCTTCCCGGGCAGCTTTTCATAAAGCTCGCCCTCCCGAGTCAATTCCTCCAATGTTTTCATGAATTTCTCATTACGATTTGAGAGCGGCCAAAATATTTTCTACAATCTGCGCCTATGAAAACGAATACCCTTATCATCGTATCAGGATTATTGATTTTTGGATTGATCTCGCAACGCCCCGCAAACGCCGTCACCAGCCGGGTCGGGTCAGCGCAGGATCTTGGGATCGGCGCAGGAATCGGGCAGCCCATGGGGGCCACCGGAAAATACTGGCTTTCCACCACAACAGCGATCGATGCTTTTGCCGGTTACCATTTCAACAGCAACTTTGATCTGCACGCTGATTATTTGTGGCATTCCTTTTCCAGTTTTGATGTTTCCCGCGGCCGGCTGCCGTTTTATCTCGGTTTAGGCGGCCGCATTAACGCCGGGGATGACACCCATTTCGGGATGCGCATCCCGCTCGGTGTTTCCTATCTTTTCCCGACGGATCCGCTGGAATTCTTCGTCGAAGTCGCGCCTGTGGTTAAACTCGCCCCGGATATCGGCGCGGACGTGGACGGGCTCGTCGGCTTCCGCGTTTACGTCAATTACCTTAGATAAGTAGGGGCGGACCGCTGTCCGCCCGTTAAGGTTGTAACCACCAGCGCAGCGCTTCTCCCCAGCTTCTTCCCCAGACCCAAAGCGCCTGGCGGCCTTTTGGGTGAAAGGCGCCGCGGGCGTCCGGCGTACCGACAAATCGCCAGTGCCACGGTTCATAACCAACTCCCTGCCAATTGCTCAGCCTGAACGAAAGTTCAAACCCGAACGCTCTCGCATGCTCCTTCAACCAGCGGAACGCGCGGGTCCGCTCAAAGAGTGGATTGTCATCGGCTTCCGGATCCGCCTGATCGCCCAAATCCAGAACCCAGCCGGTCTGATGCTCTGAAAAACCCGGCGGCGCCAGCCAGCGAATGCCGCCACGCTTCCCGTGTTTCAATTGCGATTCACGAAACTGCTCCAGCTGCAGCGCCGGCGGCCGGTACGCCCAGATCACGTGCAGGCGAACATTTTCTTTCCCGGCGGCCTCGCTCATGCGGCGAAACGCATCGACCGTTTCCGTGCGCGCCAGATGAATCAGTTTACCATCACGAGAAGTCCCGATAGGGACCAGGGACAGGGGATCGGCCAGCGGACACAAACGGTGAATGACGAGACTCGATGGCAACCATCTCATAAACTTTATCCTACAAAACCGTGGTGACAGGCACCGAATACGCTGACTGATTTCAGCTTGTCTTAAATATCTATTTCGACTGAGTCATTCAAATTGGACCAACTTTTTGTCGATTGCCTATTAAAAACAGGTCCAAAATCCTTCTCTCATTAAAAAATGGTTCGTCCAACATGATGAAATGAATCACCATTTGCGGTGCCTGTCACGAGGGTGTATGATTGAGATGGATGAAATCTTCGACGGCAGCTCTGCAGGTTTTGGTGGATTGCGGGAAATTATTCTACGAACGCCGCTGGATGTGGGGCACGTCGGGCAATCTTTCCGTACGACTGTCCAGTGACCCGCTTCGGTTCGCCATCACGCCCAGCGGCCTTAACAAAGGGCACATGAAAATGGGCGACCTTCTGAAAATTCAAAATGGTCGCCCGGTGACCGGCTCCCGGCGGGGTCTCTGCCCCTCAAGCGAAACGGTCATCCACGAAACGATCTACCGGGCGGTGCCTTCGGTCAACGCGGTTTTCCACGTTCATCCGATCTATTCCACCCTGATTTCCTGTTTTCATGGCCACCCGAAGGAGCAGCGCTTTCTTCATGTCGATTGGTTTGAAACGCTCAAAACCATCGGGGTGGGAGACGAGGAAAGCGCCGAAATCGCCCTGATTCCAAACTGGCAGGATGCTTCGCGAATCGCCAAAGACATCACGGCCTACTGGACCACCGCCGCGAAACCCCTTCCGGTCGCACTGATCTACAATCACGGACTCACGGCCTGGGGAGACACCCCCGAACACGTCCGGAATTACCTGGAATCCATGGAATATGTCTGTGAGTATTTGTATTTGAAGCAACGGGCAGGGTTTAAACGTTAAACCGGAAGTAAACGACGTCGTTGTCTTTCATGAGGTAGTCCCGCCCCTCCAGCCGGATCAAACCTTTTTCCTTCAGCGCCGCTTCGGAACGGTATTTCACAATATCTTCGTACGAATAAATTTCCGCACGAATAAAACCACGTTCGATATCTGAATGAATTTTCCCTGCCGCTTTCACCGCGGGGGTCCCTTCGCGGATGCTCCAAGCGCGTGATTCGTCCGGACCAGAGGTAAAGAAAGTCATCAAGCGCAGTAACTTTTGTCCGGCATGCACGAGACGGTCGAGCCCGGACTCTTTCAAACCCAGGGACGTTAGAAACTCATTGCGCTCTGCCTCAGCCAATTGGGCGATTTCCGCCTCAATTTTCGCCGAGAGCACCACGACCTGGCTGCCCTCTTTGGCCGCATAATCGATCATCGGCTGAACCAGGGCGTTCCCGGACAACTCGTCTTCCCCGACGTTGGCCACATAGAGAAGCGGTTTGCCCGTTAAAAACTGGTATTTCTCCTGTGTCGCAGGCGCCAGCCCCTGCTGCCGGGCGGGGACTCCCCTATTGAAACCCTCAATGGCTTTCTCGAGTTCCGCAATAATGTCACGGGCCTCTTTATTCCCGGAACGCGCTGAACCCAGATATTTTTCACGAAGCTTCTGGGCTTGGTCCAAATCCGCCAAGAGCAGCTCCGTCTGGATCACTTCGAGCGATTGAATCGGATTGAGCTCGCCGGTGACATCCACCACGTTGGGGTCCTTGAAACACCGGACGACCTGCGCGAGCGCGTCCACCTCGCGGATATGGGAAAGAAATTTATTGCCCAGGCCCTCCCCCTGGCTGGCTCCCTTCACCAGACCGGCGATATCCACGAACCGGACCCCGGCCGGCGTGACTTTTTTACTCTCGAAGATCTCCCCCAGTTTCACGAGGCGCGGATCACGCAGAGGGACAATCCCGACATTGGGTTCGATCGTCGTAAATGGAAAATTGCTGGCCGCCACAGCCGCGCCGGTGAGCGCATTGAACAGGGTGGATTTCCCGACGTTTGGAAGACCAACGATGCCGATTTCCATAAATTATTGTCTCCGTTCGTCCATCTCTTTCATCCAATCAATGAGTTTTTTTGTGAACACGGGATTCTTGGCCATCGCCACACCATGAGCCGCCCCATCGCCTGAAGCCACACGGAGATTAGAATCCCCGCGCTGCGCTACAAATTGCCGCACGGTATCAAATGCATCGGCATCCTCAGGACTCGCGGCCAGAAAAAGCGGGCGTTGGCCATACCCCCGATAAGCACCGGGTGTCACGACCCCGGCGTAGGCAAGACCCGGAGACAAAAGAATGACCGCCGGAACAGCCTGATGCCTGCCGGCATACACCAGGGAAACATTGGCTCCGAGACTGGCACCCCCCAGAGCGATCCGGTTCTCTGTTAAATGATAGCGATCCATCAGCATGGCCACCGCGCTCTTTAAATCATCCCCCATGAGGCTCCATGGACTCCCCGGCCCGGCTTGTCGCCACTCCCGGTAATCGAGTTTTTCCCCCGGTTTTCCCTGCGTGCTTGCGCCATGCCCTCGCAGGTCATAAATCAAAAATCCATCGTCCAGCGTCCGCGCCGCCTGCTGAGCAAAATCGCTCCACTCCTCCTTGACACTTCCAAGGCCATGCAGCAGCACCCAGGTGAGTCGGCCCGCGCCACCGGCCGGATGATAAAACCCGACCAGGCTGACCCCCTCAGGCGTTTTCCAACTGACATGCTGCCAGAAGCGATTCGGGTTTTTCGATTCCGGTGTCGCCGCGGGCAACAACGGAGAAACAAGACTCACGAGTAGCATTCCGACATAAACGCAGGGAAAGAATTTCATAAAGCTATTGCGGGCTTTTTGTCGCCGGAATAGTCAGCCGGCCCAGGGCATTCTGGGCGGTACGCCGGATGTTGGGGTTTGGATCTTTGAGCGCTCGGGTCAACGTTTTCTGTGCCGCCTCATCCGGCAGGAGTTGTCCCAATGCCCAGAGGGCGCGGGCCCGTACGGAATCCGTTGTTCCAGGCACTCGCCGCCAGAAGGACTTCTGTGTCTGGAGGATCTTAATCAGATCCGGAATAACGCTTTTTTCACCGAGATGGCCAAACGCCACGCACATCTCCTCCTGCACAACCGGCGAAACCGCAGAAAGACGCCTGGCCAATTCGGGGCAGGCCTGTTTTAAATGCAGCTCCCCGATGAGCCGCACCGCCTCAGCCTGAACATCGACGTCGGCGTCATCCAGTAAACCCGTCAGCAGATTCTGCACCTTCGGGTCATTCACCTTCGCCAGGAGCTGGGCCACCTGCCGACGAACGCCGGCATCCGGGTGTTGCAGCAATGCGCTAAGGGTCGGCAGTAGCGAGGCATCGGCAAAATCTTCCAGTACGGGGATCAATTTGATAAGCACATCCGCGGACATTTCCACATTGAGTTGCTTCAGAAGCGAATTTTTGACCGTCGCTCCCAGATGTTTCATCGCCTGGATCGCCGCCTGGCGCGAACGCAGATCAGACGATCGCTTCACCGCTTCAACCAGAGGCCCCACCGCTTCCTCTCCCAGCTCGGCCAGAATACGGTAAGCGCCGTTCTGGCGATCTTTTAAAGGAGCATTCAGATCCGCGCAGATCACATCGAGGCCACGGGTGGAGAAGTCGAGCAAGGCTTTAACCGCCAGCTGCTTCTTCTTGTGTCCGATAGGGCTTTCCTCCCGGCTGTGCCGGCGCAGCGTGGCCAAGAGCAGCGCGCTTTCCTCAAATTTCCAATTGACCAACAGTTCCATCGCGGCCAACTGCAGAGACTCGGCAATCTGGCCATAGACATCCGGAGCGCTCTCGGAATCCGCGCGGACATGAAGAGTCGAGACAATCTGCAAAAACGGTTTTTCTTTCCGATTGGAGGCCAGGGTTTCCTGAAAAACCCGGATCACTTTAGCAGCGGTCTCGCGGACCAAGGGCGCGGGATTATGCAGGTTATCCAGCATCTTGTCCGTCAATTTCTGAAGCGGTCCGTCAAGCCCCATGGCGCACATGGCTTTTAAAAGCTCAGGGAAACGCTGGCGCACCGCCGGCTCGAGCAGCGCCTCGCTTTTCTCATTGACCAGATGCTCCACTTCAGCCAATAACCCTGCATTTTCACCCTTTTGAACCCCTGCCGGCATCTGGTCGATCAGTCCGACGTTCAAAAGCTCTTCGTAGAGAGCGAAGGGAACCGTTTTGCTGGCCGGCGAATGAAGAATCTTGCCGAGAAAACCTTTGAGCCCGTTCAACTTTTCGACGACTTCCAGTTCGGACTTGGTTTCCTGTTTGATCTGCTGATACCACCGGTGCACCTCTTCCAGCGTTTCTTCCAGCTTGTCGCGGGACATCGCCTGAGCGATATCGTCGCGCAATGAGGAATTTCCGATGCGGTCGGGCAGCTTGCTGTCAAAAAATTCCCGGAGCTGCTGAGGCGCCATGGAGCTCGCCAGCTGGCTGGCCATCTTCTTTTGAACATCCTTCCTGGCGGCCTCTTCGGGCAGCTGATCGATCATCCGGAAGGATTCTTCCAGCGAATTGACCAGCGTGGGAACATCACCGGTCGACTGTTCCAGAAGGGACAGGACCTGCTGAACAACCACTTCCCCTTTTTTCAGCTCGACAAATTCGATTTCCTCCACCTGGACATGGGTGACCCCCTGCGCGGCCAGCCACTCGCTGAGAGTCTTCTGACCCTCCAGCTGCCCTTTTCGTTTGCCGAGACCTTCCAGCAGCGCGGCGACTTCCGCCAGGGTCAAACCTTTGAGAATCTTCAAGCTTTGGACTTCGTGCTGAACCAGGAAGGGACGGAAATCCTTGGCCTCAACGCTTTCCTTGCCGTTAATGCAAAACTTCCCTTGGACATCGCTGAGGATAATGGGAGTGGTTTCCTGCAGGCAGGTCTCCAGGGCCTGCATAGCTCCTTTCAGGGACGATTCAATCATCTGGCTGCCCTTCGGATAAATGCGGGCATTCACGATCGCCGAACGCAGAATGGAAACAGCCTTGCCAATCGTCATCACAGGGGGCATAAATCAGAATCCTCCATATCGATATCGGCTTGAGTCTATCGATTGTTGATTGTTTCTGCAACTTTATTTTATTGGACAGGGAACGCGCCGGAGAGCTAAAGGGGCGTAGTTAAGGAAAGAAGTTCCCGGGGCAGGGCGAAACTGACGTCCTCTTTGATCACTTCCAGCTCTTCGATGGAAGCCCCACGCTGTTTCAGATAGGCTTCCACTTCTTCCACCAGATATTCCGGTGCGGAAGCTCCGGCGGTCAGGCCGACCTTATCGACGGCCGCGAGCCACTCCGGCTTAATCTCCGACGCGTTGTCAATCAGATGGGATTCAACCCCCTGGGCGCGCGCCACTTCACAAAGACGGATGGAGTTGGAGCTGTTGCGGGATCCGACCACGAGCAAGAGATCAATCCCGGCAGAAATGAGTTCTTTCACCGCGTCCTGGCGGTTCTGGGTAGCATAACAGACATCGTCTTTGGCAGGTGAAAGCATTTCGGGAAAACGTTTTTTGATCGCCGCGGAGATATTCCGGGTTTCATCCACGCTCAGCGTCGTTTGCGTCAGACAGATGACTTTCGCCGGATCCAGAACCTTCAGGCGGGACACTTCCTGGACATTACTGACCACTTGAATGTTGTCAGGAGCTTCCCCCGTGGTTCCGATGACTTCATCGTGCTCTTTGTGACCGATGAGAATGATGGAATACCCGTCGCGGGCGTATTTGTGGACTTCGAGGTGGACCTTGGTGACCAGAGGGCAGGTGGCATCGATCACTTCGACATGCCGCTGTCGTGCCTCTTCCCGGACCGCCGGAGGAACACCATGAGCGCTGAAAATGACCAGGCTGCCCTCCGGGGCTTCCTGCAGGTTGTCGATAAAGATCACACCCCGGCGTTTGAAATTTTCCACCACCGCCCGGTTATGCACGATTTCCTTGCGCACATAAATCGGGTGCGGGTATTTCTTCAAGGCAATATCAACAATATCGATTGCCCGGACCACGCCGGCGCAGAATCCCCTGGGACGGACCAGAATAACTTTCATTTTCCTCCGTCATCCCCCGCGGTTGCTGGCGGGGGATCCAAACATCAATGATGGATCCCCGCCTACGACCTGCGGGGATGACATCCACAATTAAATTATACATACCCCAAAGACTCCCTCTCCGCTTTTTCCCTTGCGCAAAATTTCCTACGCCTTATACTTAAGAAGGTCAAAATATGCCTATTTTCAATCTATCCAATTACACCTTCTCCTATTACGCCATTCCCAATTTTGTTGTGGGATGTTTCATTCTGGGTCTCGGACTCTATACGCTGCTGCGGGAACGCTTCTCCCTGGTGGCCATCATTTTCTTTCTGGACACCCTAAGCGTCGGCGGCTGGCCGCTCTCCCAAGCGGGAGCCTATTTATCCAACAATCCAACGACCGCCTTGTTTTGGAGTCGCTCAATCCTAATCTCCGCGACGTTTATCCCGGTTTGCAACTACTGGTTTGCACTGATGGAGGTTCGACAATATCGCCGCTACCGTTTTCGGGCATGGGCCGCCATTTGTATTGCTTTTCTATTCGCCTGGGCCTTCGGCCAGACGGACTATTTGGTCACGGGTGCTTATCATTATTTCTGGGGCTACTACGCGAAGCTCAGGCCCCTGTCATTGGTTTTCCTCCTCCTTTTCGGCATCTTGCTTACGGAGGCTGTTCGGCTTTACTGGGTTGGGTATCAACAAGCGTTTAACGACAAACAACGACAACGACTGAAAGTGTTAGGGATCGCTTATGCGATCGCGTACGCTGGAGCGGTTGACTTTATAGGCGGCTTTGGGTTTTCTCTTTATCCCTTCGGATATCTTTTTGCTCTCATCTATGCGGTGATCGTCGCGCACATGATTCGCCGTTATCGACTTATTGACGTCACGCCGTCCTTTGCCGTCCACCAAATCATCGCGACCATGGCGGAGGCGCTGCTCATCATCGACCGCGATGGGATTGTCCGGGTCGCCAATCCCTCGGCCGCCATCCTTTTCAGCCAGCTCCAGGAGTCTCTTATCGGGCGTCCCTTTCAGCAGATCAGCCCGTGTCTTTTCTCCCTTGGCGAGTTGGAGTCTCTGATCCAGCAGGATTCGTTGCGCGACCGCGAAATGGCCTTTCTTTCTCCGGATGGCCAACAGCGCTATTTGAGCGGCTCAGCCTCCGTGGTGCTCGACAAGTTCCGGCAACCCGCGGCATTCGTTATCCTGGCGAAAGATATCACTGAGCGCAAACGCAACGAGATCGAGCTTGAAAGAGCTAAAAAATCTGCGGAAGAGGCTCGGGTCGCCGCGGAGGAAGCTAACCGCGCTAAAAGCACCTTTCTGGCCACCATGAGCCACGAAATCCGAACCCCGATGAACGCCATTATCGGCATGACGGGACTGCTCCTGGACTCGCCCCAGCCGCCGGAGCAACGGGAATTCACTCAAATTGTAAAGAATTCCGGCGACGCTTTGCTCGACATCATCAACGACATTCTTGATTTCTCCAAAATTGAAGCCGGCAAACTCGCGTTTGAAACACTGGACTTCGATCTGCACCAACCGGTCGAAAACGTCGGGGAACTTTTGGCCGCCAAAACCCAGGAAAAAAAGCTTGAGCTGGCAACCTTCATCCATCCGAATGTTCCGACCGCTTTGAAGGGGGACCCCGGACGGCTGCGGCAAATCCTGATCAATTTGATGAGCAATGCCATCAAATTTACTGAGAGAGGCGAGGTGGTGCTGCGGGTTAAAAAGGAAAGCGAAACCGATCAGGACGTGACCCTTCGTTTTCTCGTCACCGATACGGGTATCGGCATCTCGCCGGAAGCGCAAAAACGTCTGTTCCAATCGTTCTCACAGGCGGACAGCTCCACAACACGCAAATATGGCGGCACCGGACTGGGTCTGGCCATCTGCAAACGCCTGGCCGAAATGATGGGCGGCCAGGTGGGCTTGGAAAGCACGCCGGGGAAAGGATCGACTTTCTGGTTCACCGCGGTCTTTCAAAAGCAAACCCAGCCGGTCGCAACGCCTAAACCGTTCTTGCCGGATATTTTAAAAGGCAAACGGGTCCTCATTGTCGACGATAACAAAACCAACCGCAAAATCATGCAGGAACAGCTCACCCCCTGGGGGATGATAACCGCCGAGGCCGCCGGCGGCAGGGATGCCTTGCAAATCCTGCGGCAGGCCGCGGCCGCGCAAGCTCCCCTGGCCATCGTTCTTCTGGATATGCACATGCCCGAGATGGATGGCCTGGAGTTGGCCCAAGCCATTCAAGCGGATCCAACCCTGGCCCAGACGCATCTGGTCATGATGTCCTCGATGGGCCAACGGCCTCCCGAAGCCAGTCGGATTGAGCGCTGGTTGACCAAACCCATCAAACAGATGGATCTGTTAAAAAATCTGGCAGCGGTGCTAAGCCATGCACCCGCAGAAGCCGTGTCCGAATCCGCCCCGGCTTTTTCCGCCTATAGCTCCCGTCAGAAAAAACAGGCCCGGCTGCTGGTGGCTGAAGACAACACTTCCAATCAGCAGGTCGCCGTCAATATTCTTAAAAAGATGGGACACAAGGCGGATGCCGTGGCCAATGGCCAGGAAGCGCTGGAAGCCCTTTCCCGAATCGCCTACGACCTGGTCCTGATGGACTGCCAGATGCCCGAAATGGATGGTTTTCAGGCCACCGCGGAAATCCGGGCCCGCGAAGGCGTTGAGCGTCACACGCCGATCATCGCCCTGACCGCCAACGTCATGCAGGGTGACCGCGAAAAATGCCTTTATGCCGGCATGGACGATTACCTGCCCAAACCCCTGGACCTCAACCAGCTGGCGGCGGTCCTGGAGCGATGGCTGCCGGTCAAAATCCTGCTGGCTGAAGACGACCTGTCCAACCAGAAAGTATCCCAACACTTGCTGGAGAAGATGGGATTTATAACCGATATCGTTGCCAACGGCTGGCAGGCGCTGGAAGCCTTTCAACACAACGCGTATGATCTGGTGCTCATGGATTGTCAGATGCCCGAAATGGATGGCTTTGAAGCCACCCGGCAGATCCGCCGGAAAGAGGGGCCGGGGCGGCACACGCCGATCATCGCCTTGACCGCCAGCATCCTCGAGAGCGACAAACAGGAGTGCCTGTCGGCCGGGATGGACGACTGTCTATCGAAACCCATCGATGAAGACAACTTAAGAAAAGCATTCGCGCCATGGTTGTCCCAAAAAGCCCCCGCGCGTTCCCTCCCGCCCGTAACAACAGAGGGGACCCCATCCGACACGCTTTCCGAGGTTACCTCCCCCCTCAACATGAAACACCTCTACGACTTCACCCGCGGAAATAAGACCATCATCGAGAAGGCTCTAAAACTTTACGTACAGGAAACCACGGCCCGATTGGAGCGCATGGCGAAGGCCATTCGAGAAGGCGCGGCGGACCAGGTCAAAGCCGAAGCCCATGGTTGCCTGGGATCAAGCCTCACGTACGGCGCGAACGGTTTAATTGAACCCCTGCGGAAGCTGGAGCAGATGGGCAAAGACAAACAGTTGGACGGCGCGATGGCGCTCTGCGAACAGGTTCAGAAAGGGTTCAAGGAAATCCAACAGTTTCTGGATACTGATTTTCTTACAAAAGGGGCATGAGGGCTTCAGCCAGGGTATTGAAAAGGATATACCCGATGTAACCCGCGAGTGCGGTGAGCAGCAGGCCGAAGAGCCCCAGGAAGATATTGATCGTACCCAGGAAATAAGCGGCCACGAGAGCGACCACCGTACTGGTGGTGCTGCAAAGCCTCCCGAGATACTGACAAGCCGAGATAAAGCGGGCCAGCGCCTGACGGCGCGGCAGTTCCAGTTTCTCAGGCGGAGCCGAGAGCTGCAGCACCCCGCCGCAGGAGGCGCAATACCAGGCTTTCAGGACATTGTCGTAGTGGCAGACATCGCATTCTTTGTAGCTGATCTGGCCGGTTAAGCGGCGCTTAAAGATGAAAAATCGTTCGGCCAGCGCGATCACGAACCAGAGCACCGCGCCCAGAATAGCTCCTGCCGCGCTTTCACTCACCCGCTTCAGGCTCCATAAATCGGCCCGGGCAATATCATTCAAGCTGGCGTACATCTGATAACCCAGCCACCCCCCCAACGCTCCACCCAGAGCCCCGGCGAGTGCCCCCGCCAGAATCCGCGGCCAACGCTTCTCCAGCCACGCGCTGATAATTCCGACACAGGCCCCGGCGGTCCCCCATGTCACGATGACGGCCAATATCCCGCTGGAATCACCGGGTCCTCCGCGAAGGATCCAGATCGCCGCCAGGCTCCCCAACAGGCCGCCGATCATTCCGGTGATCCCGCCTGTAACCGTCTTGAGAGAGGACTCTTCCATCATCCCTTCAACGGTCCCCAGGAAAATCCCCCCCAGCGCCCCGGTGAGAAGAACGTGTGCGGCCTGAGAAAAGGAGGCCCCGGCCGCGCGGCCGGCGGCTGGAATCACCAGCCACCCCACCATCCCGGCCGCAAAACCAGCCAGGCTCCGCCGCAACACCCAGGTCCACGTGCCCCGGAACTGAGCAAAGATCGGGCCGTATCGGACAAAAGAAAAACCACACCGGATGCAGTAGTCGGTGTGGTCCGCGGAGTGAAAGTTACAACTGGGACAAGTCATTGATGTGAAAGGCGGCTCAGAAGCCGCCGCCGAAAGCCTTAAAGAAATCGTCTCCGCCGCCCGCGTCCTTTTTCTCTTCCGCCTTCTTAGGTCTCTTGGCCCCGGGCTGTTCTTTTTTGGACCCGCTGTCCGCATGTTGAACAGGACTCACGAAACTTTTGCGCAGGCCTTCCGAGAAAGACAGCGTCTTTGACGAGCGGTCATACGACAGATGAAACGGGGTTTCCTTTTCCAATGGCTCATACGAATTGCCCAAACTGTCCCGTTTTTGTTCCCAATCGGGAGCGTAGACCAGCTTATTCCGGATATTGACGCGGTTTTTCTTGTCGAACGGGATGGAAAAACGAATACGATAAATGCCGTTAAAATTGGTCACGGTGGGGTCAAACATGGCATTTTCTTCGCCGGGATCCCCCACCCGCACGAGGACCCCTTCGACCGGATTGTCGCTGTAATCCACCACCATCCCCCGGACAAAACCTTCCAGGTACTCCGTATACCGGGGCGTCTTGATAAATAAAATCCTCTTTTGTCCGGTCACTTTTTTCACAATCTGAAGGTCGACCACGCGTTCTTCCGCATAATCGTGTGCCACGAGGTCCGCCCGGTTCTCGGCCGCCGCTAAAGGCGCAGCCGCCCACCAGACTCCGCAAAACCCTGTTAGAAGGGATCGATAAAATCGTCGGAACATGAGATTAAGAAGCGGTCGAGGCATCGCTGGGGGTTGGACGTCGTCCCTGGATGATTGGGCGACGGGAGCCTCCCTGGTAATAACCGTAGGTAATGCGTCCCATGGAGGCGATGAAGCGTTTGGCCGTTTTATACGTCCGGTCATTGGCTGTTAAAACACAGATCATATAATCGCCCCGCGGCGAAAAAACAATGCCGACGTCATGGCAGGCCTTCCGGAGCAGCCCTGTCTTATGGGCAATCTCCCAGCCGGTCGGCAGGAAGCGGGGCAGCCGGTCCCGGAGTTTTTGATGCTTGAGAATGTCGAGCATCTGATCACTGGCTTCCGCGCTGACCAGCCTGCGCTGGTAAATTTTCTCAAGCAGATACGCCATGTCCCGCGGGCTCGTCCGGTTGTCCTCGGCCACAGGCCACGGCGTCAGACGGAATCCTTCCGGGTGAATTTCCGTATCCAAGAGCCCCAGATGCGCAAACGTGCGCTGCAGATAGTCGATGCCCAGCTGGCGCACGACGAGTTCGGCCGCGATGTTGTCGCTATGAATGATCATGTTCTCCAGCAGTTCACGATTCGTGAAGATGGAGCCGGAAGGCGAGAATTTGAGAATTCCTGAACCGCCGCGCCGGTCCGATCGGCGAAGCACCACGGGCGTATTCAGGGAAAGCCGTCCTTCCTGAACCGCCTGAAATGCAGCACACAGAATTGGGAGTTTAATGAGGCTGGCGCTGGGAAAGACCCGGTCCGAATTGGCTTCCACCACCTGCCCGGTGTGCATATCTTTGATGACATACCCATAAGCACCGGGAAACCGGCGGGCTTGCCGGCGAACCGTATCCGCCAGCGACTGCCAATCATCCGGATTGATCGTAATGGCAGCGCCCTTGGGAGCGGCGGCCGCCGGATTTTCCGGCCGTAACGCATCGCCGGCCAACGGCATCAGCAACCCCATGCCGATCAGCGTGCTGTAAACGATGGATTTCTTAACAATTAACGTTTTTTGGCGCTTATGTTCCATCTCACTCATGCTCCTACCACGTTTCTGCGAAATTGCAAGCTTTTTTAGCATTTTTTCGCGGTTCTTTACAGCCGAGGCGCTAGAGGCTAGGGGACGTAGTTGAGTTTTGTAGTTTCTCCGGCTCAAGGGGGTACGCGCGACAAACAACTACAAAACTCAACTACGTCCCCTAGCCCAACTACGTCCCCTAGCCTTAGTCCACCTCAAAATGGGCGAGTTCTTTCAACTGGCGCATTCGCGCCTCGGCTTGTTCAAGGGTAAGCGTTTTAAGGCGTTCCAAGCTGAATTTTTCGACCGTAAAGGAAGCCATGACCGTTCCATAAGCAACCGCCCGGCGCAGAGAACGCTCGGAGATATCGCCGCCCTGCCGGGCCACGCAGCCGAAAAAGCCGCCCGCAAACGTATCGCCGGCCCCGGTCGGATCGAACACCTCTTCCAAGGGGAAGGCCGGCGCTGAAAAAATGGAGTTCTGTCCAAACATCAGGGAGCCGTGTTCCCCCTTCTTGATCAAGACGACTTTAGGCCCCCAGGACTGCAGTAACCGCCCGGCTTTGATCAGGCTCGGGATTCCCGTAAACTGACGCGCTTCTGCGTCATTCAAAAACAGAAAATCAACCCGTTTGATCACCTCGCGCAGGACCTGGGGTTTGATTTTGATCCAGAGATTCATCGTGTCGCAGGCGACCAGCTTGGGCTTTTCGATCTGATCGAGCACATTGAGCTGCAGCTCCGGATCGATATTGGCCAGGAAAACAAAATCGCTTTTCTTATAGGAGGCCGGGATTTGAGGTTTAAACGTCTCAAAAACATTCAGCTCCGTCGCCAGCGTATGCGCCTCGTGAAGATCGTATTCATAGGAACCGGACCAGCGGAACGTCTTCCCTTTAGCCACCTGGAGCCCGTCCACCTGGATCCCGCGCCCTTTGAGTAACGCGATATGCTCCTCGGGAAAATCCTCCCCCACCACCGCCACCATCCGGACCGGCGCGAAGAAACTCGCCGAGTAAGACGCATAGGTGGCGGAACCTCCCAGCGCTTCCTTCGCCTCACCAAAGGGCGTTTGAATGGTATCCAGGGCCACCGAGCCGACGACTAAGATGTCATTCATAAATCCTCTACTCGTTATCCGGGATCAGATTAATTTTATCCGGAGGCTCAACCCCGGCGGCTTGAGCCACAGCGCTTAAAAAGTCATGCCAGCCATACGGTTTCTCAAAAAAACCGCTGACCAGCTGTTTCTCCTGCTCATTGAGTTGATCCACCCATGACTTGCCGGCGCGCGGCCCGCGAAACGCCTTGTTGCCCATGGCCGTCGTGATAACAACCTTTGGTTTCTCCCGCAGGCCGCCCTGCCAGAGCTGCCGGATCACTTCAAGACCGTTGACCTCATCCGCCAGAGCGATATCCAGGATCATGACATCGGGAGGATTGGCCAGAGAGCGTTGAATGGCATCCGTTCCGGTTGAGGTATTTTCAATGACCCAATCCTCAAAAACAAAATGGATAAAATCGCGAATCGCATCCGCATTCGCCTTGTGGTCCTCCACGATCAAAACCCGCTTTTTAGCCATCGTCATTTCGCCTCAAATCTCCTCGACAGATTGTATCCAGCCCGCGCACTGATTGTCATTCTTTTTAAAGATTTTTCATCGAAGAGGTGAAGCTGTCTCTTTCAATAAAATGGGGATCTCCGCTTGAATCGGATACGAAAGTCGACAAGACGCGCACTCATAGGTCCCTTCTTTTCTGAATAACTTCCCTTTGCACGTCGGACAAGCGAGAATTTGAGCCAAATCAATCTTTTTGCCTCTTAAAAACCACCAGCGAATCACTTTCTTTGCAAGAGCAGGCAGGCTCAATCGGCGAATCTGTTTTTGTTTCTGCGGGGATACTACGGAGGAAGCTTTTTCAAAAAGCTCTTGTGCTTTTTCCGGTGATTGAATTTGACCGTCAAGACGGTAATTGATTTGCTTCTCCCAAAAAAAACTGACTACTCCAAGAGTGCTCATTCGACCGTAGTAATAGATCGAAAATAAGGAATCTATATCTAGTAAATGGTTGTCGTAGAGATCATTAATCTCGGAATCCAAGGTCCCTTGTGGCTTGGGTTTAAACACTATCGTTCCCTTCTCGTTGTGTACGAACCAAAGATGTCCCGGGTAGCTTCGAAAGACCTTTTCAAAATAGGACGAAGGCATCTCAATGTATCCTCGTTTTCCAACCCGCATCAGCTCTCGAATAGCAAGATCCGGGTGGCAAACATGCTCTAAGACATGGCAACAGTTGATAAAATCAAACGATTGGTCACGAAAAGGAAGGGCTTCTGCATCACCGATCACGAGTGGCCGATCATGGATGAAACCGGTTACCCGCTCCGAATCATCCCAAGGGAACTTCTCGCAGATGACATCCGCTGGAGGGAACGGGCTGTCCCCTGAGCCAATATCCAAGACGCTCCAATTCATAGAAACGCGAAACGCGCGAAAGAATCGTTTTGCGCGGTATCTGGTCTTGTAGTATCTTGCCAACAATGAAGGAATCATGAGGTAAATGGGGGACGTAGTGGACTTACCCCGCTTTTGTCATTCGCTTTCAAACGACCAAAACTTCCAAAAACACATTTCAACTCATCTGCAATCCAAGCAATAAGCAAGAAGAAAAAGGGGATTACAACTCGAGAAGAACCAGCATGATAGTTCCATAGATCGCCCCGCAATAGAACGATAAATAGGCCCTGCGAAGCAGCCAAACAACTCCACAAAGTGCGTTTTATACTAAAACCCACCCAGCTAATCAAAACCAAGCCCCCTGAAACGATGAGTAAGCTAAGCGTTCTTTTCAATTCTGTTGCTGTTGTGAGATGTCGCCAACCAAAAACACCCTCTTGCCACATTCCCAGGAAAGGTAAAGTGAATCGACCCCATCCGAAACTTGGAGGAGACCACGACGGGATACCAAATGAGGATTGACCGGGCAAACAGAATCCAACATACCCCCACCATAAAAGCGCAGGCAATAACACTAACGATATCTTTATCAACACTTCTCTTCGAAGAAATTTTCCTTCAATTAGTTGGAATAAATAAACAGTCAGAGGGACAGTAATTGAAATCTCGCGTGCTAATACACTCGACGCAAACGAAACAACCGCCAGCCGATGACGACCCTCTGCTTCTGCACAAAGTCCTGCAATGACGAGGGTTAATGCCAAAGGTTCGGTAAGAGATCGAAACACACTATAGACAAGTCCGGAGATGGAAAGATATCCCGCCACCACAACCCAGGAGGGCCATTGAAGTCGACAAGAAAGCCTCCTCGCAACAAAAGCACCTGTTACATATGAGGCTAAATTAATCAGAAGAAGAGCATATGGAAAACATCTCGGGAGACTCCCACTCAAAACATAGGCCATCCAAGGGTAGAGAATCCGGTGATACCGATAGGAAGCATTATCAAACAGATCCAGATTGTTCCGTTTAATCAGAAGCGGGTCGTACAGAATCGAGTAAACGTACTGACCATCATCGGCTCCACGGGAGGAGATCCGGAGAGAGGGATCAAAAGATTTATACCGAGCGACAACATCCGGACCGAGAAGCAGGGAATCCATAAGCCTGGGCGGATTCCATACCCCCCGTTTACTGATATGCCAAATATTAAAACCAACTAATGCAACAAACAGACAAAGAAACGAACACTCTTTTCTCGTCAGTTTAACCATTATTGTTTTTGGCAATAATTAATCGACACAAAGGGCGGTAACGAACTAGAAGTTCCGGTAGCCCCACCGTGGCTGTGATCTCCGCTCAAACTGGTCGATTCCCCTGGAAATAGAGGTGACCAACCTGTTGGATTGGATTGCAAAACCCAGCTACCTTGAGAATCTGATGTTGGAACAGTCTTAATACTTGAGACATTATGTGAGTGTGCACCATCTCCGCTGACTGCATGATTGTGCGTCTTAGAACCACCCATTTGACCGATGGAGAACTGAGGATCATTAGGATCAGCTCCGATTGGAAAATGGCCTTGTAATCCAGTGAAGATACTCCAGCCGGAGGGGCAGGCGTTGGCGAACATCATGATGGCGCCGGAGGGGACGAGGCCGTAGTTGGGAGCGATTTTGGCTGGGGTGATGGCCCCGTTCGAGACGGTCTGGGCCACGATGGAATAGAGATTGGAACTCAGCGGCTGGTTGGGGCCCAGAACCTGCCCCTCGATGGACACCTCGATAAAAGGCGAGTAGGACTGCCAATCCACCGCCTGCGCAAGCGTCAATTGGACCGCAAAGAGGCCTTGCGTCACCGACACATTGGCCATGTTGATGGGGGCGGTTCCCGGGATATCGGCCCCAGAAGCATCCACAAAACGGAAACGCATGTTCCGTGTTCCGGTGACTGGAACGCCTTTTTGCTTGAGCGTCCCCTGGTAGTTAATCTGATTTGGAATGGCCTTCAGCGGTGCGGCCATCCCCATCAAAAACAGCCCGATCATCAGTAGCTTTTTCATAAGATCCCCGTTCCCCCTCCCCGTCGGTGTTCAGTGGCACTTGCTTCAGTCCACAATGATAGCAATATCCTTTCCGTCATTGTGCTGCCTCCCCATATTAGATGAACTTCCATGATATTTATTCATCCGGCATGCAGGAACCACCCTGCCGGCGCTACTTCTCCGTCGAGATTTGGCGGGAAATAATCTGCAGAAAAACCTGAAGATCGAACGGTTTTGTCTCTTGTCCGGGGCCGCCGGCGAACCGGAGCTGCCCCCGTGGATCCTTAAAAATGGCACAAGGCTCGCTGAGCTGGACATGGGGAACGGTGTCGCGATGGGAAGCGGTGAGAATCATCAACGGCTGGCCGCGGGCGGCTAATCGCTGAACCAGTACCTGAAAAAGCCGCTGGCGATAAGGCACCGGCAACTTCCACTCCCGAGCGAATTGATCCAGAAGCTCCGTAGCTTGTTCGGAAGAGTACCCCAGCTCCGAGAAAAAGGCCTGGATGGCTTGCCTCGTTTTCCCCGGGAGTTCCCCCTCTTCTGCCGGCCGGACCCCGTCGACCGCTTCCATGAGAATTTCAAAAAACCGCTTCTCCGCCGCCCGTTTGGGAACCGGCCAACGGGTGGGCTTCAGCCGCTGAATGAACTCCCGTGCGGTGTAGAGCATCCGGGTGTTATACGGAAGCCCTCCGCCGTGCGCCATCAGGATAGGATGGCGCTTCAGCCGGCGGAGCAGCTGCCAGGCGATCCGGTCATATCCGGTCCCGCGAAGAAGAACGCGGCGCTGAATCCACGACTGGGTGGAAGGCTGGCGGTCCCACACGAGATAAACCTGCTTCATGAACCCCGCATAGAACCCGCCAACCGCGGGCGAGACGGTGTCCAGCGCATAAGGGTCGATGGCCAGGAAGCACTGCGGAAATTTACTGTTACCCTGCGCCACCGCTTCGGTCACGACCAAGGCCTGACGAAGCAGCTCAAAGCGCAGCCAGGCCAGGGGCCCGACGGTTTCAGGATGAGAGCTCAGAACGAGAAACGCAGGCCACCGGCCGGTGGCCTCTTGCAGCTGGTGCGCCAGCGTTTTGCAGGCTGAAAGGGTTCGCGGGAGTTCTGGATTCTCTTCCGGAGCGTGTCCGGCCATTTTTCTATTCAGGAAGAAGTAAAACCGCTGTCTCATCGACGCGGGAAGCCATCGGGACTTAAAACCGGCCAAGGCCCCCAGCACGTTAAACCAGGGTTCAATCCAGACGCGCTGGAAAGGCCGGTACCGCGCCTGGCCCCACCCCATGGCCTGGCGCCGCCGCGCATCCGCGGCAATTACGGTGGCCATCAGATCTTCAGGAAAGATTTTCAGGGGAGTTTATAGCCGAGCAGGATCGTTTTCCCTCCGGAATTCACAACCGCCAGCCAGAGCTGGTCTGTGCCGCTGCGCATCCCGTCGCCCAAGTCATAATCGGCGAGATACCCTTCCACGGGCAACCGCCAGACCGAGGCCATTTCCAGTCCATTCCACGACAACGCCAGGATCTCCGACTTTTTATAGAACTTAAAATAAGTCAGCCGGACACCCAACCCGGGGATATTGTGCGGCACCAGCAGTTGATCGCGGCCCTTCCCGTGAAGGGTCACCAGCCGCGGGGAAAGGCTGGCCATTTTGTCGTCTTCCAGAGACAAATCATTCTTCGTGCCGCCATAAGCATCGGACGCGCTCCACTTCATATCTTTGAAGAAGAACCGCAAATGCTCCCCGCCCTGCAGCAAAGACAGATCTTCGGATTTGTCCCCGTCCCAATCCCCGAGCGCATAGCCGAACAACTCCTCATCCCGGACCCGTGTTAATTTCATCGCCGGACCAGGCGTGTATGTTTCTTTTTCATACACCAGTTCAGCGGGAGCCGCAAAGCGCGCCTCGTGACCAAAGCTCAGGTTCTGCCAGGCCAACGTGCGGGGACGGTCCGTCCGGTCGATCGCGCGCACAAACCCCTCAAAATCAGCATCCGGCTGAAACTTGCCGTCTGCCCAGCGCAGCGCCACGACATGAGGACGATGCACCGCGTCAAAAAAGGCGGAGGCAAAAATCTCGTCGCGGCCCTGATGGCGCGGATCCCCCGCCGCCAAGGCGACCCAGTGACGGTAGGTCTTGTGTTTAAACGTCGCCAGCGAGTCCAGACGGCTGCCATTCCACCGGAAGGCTTCGATCTGGTCACGGTAGGCAACAACAACCTCTTTCTGGCCGTCTCCGTCGATATCCGCGAGCGCGATCCCAACGGCTTCCCCTTTGAGCGGCTCGCTGCGCCAGATTTCCTGGGGCACCTGGGCAGGCGTCGAAGTCCCCGACACAATAGCAGGAACAACCGCCGGTACCAGCAACGCAGGGGTTTCCATTAATCGGGTCCGATCCCCCGTTTTCACCGTCTCCTGGCCGCTCAAGATCCGGCCGATGGAAAATTTATCCTCCACACGATCGATCATGCCTGCACCAACCGGATTCTCTGTTTTCCCCAGAATCTCACCAGAAACCGGATGCTTCAGCTCACTCCCGAAACGGTAGACGGAAAATTGGGCGCCCGGTTCAATGCCGGCGGCCTTGCCCCAATCGAGGTAGACGGTCGCGCTTTCCACCTTGACGATGTAACCGTCAGGAACAGCGGCAACCAACAGATTCGGCACCATCAACACAACCGCCAGAATTAAACCGTATATTTCCATGCTTGCTCCAATTCATTCAGGCTGTGGAATTTGCCCGGGTAGGCGTTGCCCAGCGCCCGGTCTATGTCTGAACCGCCTCGAATTTCATTCAGCATACTCGCAAAATTCAGGGCGCTTCCCTGCGACATCAGGAAGGCGATCACGCTTTCAACCTGCTGATACCAGATTTCCACCCGGCGCTGTTCTTCCGTCAACGGCGTAAAAAAGGTCATTTGTGAGAAAGACATTTTCCTGTCCCGGAGCTGCGTCAGCTGGGACGACGTAAAAGCCGCGCGGTCGGACTCCGGCATTTTAGACAGCTCCTCATACATCGCCAGCCCTTCGTTGAGCCAGCGCAGCGTGGTGGCCTTGTCTCCCATATAGGTGTTGAAAATCAGGTGCGTCATCTCATGCACCAGAACCGGTTCCAGGTCGTCCCCCGGATACAGATAAATACTGTTGCCGGTCGCTACCGCGCGCGACCAGCTCGGCAGGTGCGTCTTGCGAAGGTACTCGTCCTTATCGTGGTAAACCACCAGCGTGAAGCTGCCGGAAGCCAGGAAGGAGTAAAGCCCGGTGTCATTTCCGATCTTGTTGTAAAGACTCTCGGCGATCATCGAGACGGGCCGCAGATCGTTATCGTTGTAGCCGCGCAGGGTAAAGTGGAGCGTCGTGATCTGGGTGCTTCCCGGGTCGAGATCGGCAAAATTGGCGGCTTTGCCGCCGGTGGCGCTGGATCCCGGCACCGGCCCGGGGATCGAACCGGGAGGAAGCTGATCGAGAGGAACGCAGGCGGATAAACAAACCAACAACACCAGGAGCTGTAGGGGCGCACCGCTGTGCGCCCGCCATCGGAACCCATTGCGACGACCGGGCGGACAGCCCCGTCTTCCTATCGATGTTCTCAATTGTCGGGGCCGTCCCGACCGTTGATTTGTATAGGTGACGGGACAGCGGTCCGCCCCTACAATCCCATTCATCATTAATCCTTCTTCTCTTCTTTCTTCGGAGGGGCGCCCAGCTCGCCCAGCGCGCGAAGGGCCGCGGCGCGCACCAAGGGTTCCTGATCGCTGACCGCCAGATCGCTGAGCCATTTAAGTGTTTTCTTTTCACCGACCCTGGCGATGACCTGGATGGTTTTGGCTTTGGCGCCGTTGCCCCAGGTGAACTGCGGGTTATAGAGGGCATCGCTCAGCCGCTTCACCGACGACTTATCCTTGATCGCGCAGAGGGCTTTCACCAGCGCATCCTGCTCCGCCGGATCGCTGCTGGCCATCAGCGCGGACTCGAGCGGTTTGACCGCGGCATCATCCGGAACCTGACTCAGCGCCTGAGCCGCTGCCACACGCACTTCCAGGTTCTGATCCTGAAGTGTTTTAATGATGGCCTGCAGAGAGGCTTTCGGCAGTCCGGATCCCCATACAGCGACACTTCCCGACAACAAAACAACCGTGCATAAAATAGATATTTTCATAGTGGTTCCATCGTAACTAATCGGAAGGAATTGGTAAAGGGGCCAGCCTTTAACACCATGGTGTCAGTCACCTGAAATGCCGTTTGAATTCGGCATATCAGATGTTATGTTTCTTTCATGTTGCTCATATCTGACCCGTTTTGTTTCAGCCAATCCGACACAACCAATTTGCTCAAAATCAGGTCCATCTTGAATAACATAATCGAAACCCCTCTAAAAATATTCTAAATTTACTGTCACTGGTTGGTGACTGACACCATGGTGTTAATAAAACTATGAGGCAATGGTTTGTTTTTCTATTGATTTGTCTTTTGACACTGGGCGGCTGCAGCCCGCAGCGCTTTTTTTACTATCCGAACCAGGTGCTCTATAACGATCCGGACCGCCTTCGCCTGGATTACAGCCTGGTGGAGTATCCGAGCCTGAACGGGCACAAGCTTTATGGTTTTTTCTTTCGCACGCCGGGAAAACCCCTGGGGACCATTGTTCACTTCCATGGGAATTACGGCAACATGACCAACCATTTCCCCCTGACGATTTTCCTCCTCAAAGAAGGCTTTGATGTGTTGAGTTTTGATTACCAGGGTTATGGCGAATCCGAGGGAGCTCCGGACCAGAAAAATACGATTGAAGACGGCCTGGCCACAGTCCGTTACGCACAGGAACACCTGCGGGACAAACAAACGGGTGTCGCGATTTTAGGGCAATCGCTCGGCGGGGCGATCGGGATCGTGGTTTGTGCCAAAGAACCGCTGGTTCGCGCCGCCGTCATTGAAGCCTCTTTTACCTCCTACCGGCAAATGAGCCGCGTGGTCCTGCGCCGCCATTGGTTCACCACTCCGATTTCCTGGGTGCTCCCTTTCTTTCTCAGCAAAAAGAATGATCCCCTCGTCTATGTGGATCGGATCGCCCCTCGTCCGCTCTTCTTCATCCATGGAGAAGCTGATCAGATCGTTCCCTCCGCCATGTCCCAGACGCTTTATGCGAAAGCGTCTGAATCCAAAAAACTATGGATCATCCCTCACGCGAAACATTTGGAATGCCGAAGAGTGGGAGGCCGAAACTACGATCAGAGGGTAGGCGATTTCTTTCGCGAAGCACTTCTTCCCGCAGCGACTTCTTACAAAAACCAATAAAACGAGAACAACGCTTCCTTGTAAACACTCTGGCGCTGGAGCTGGACACGAAGGCCGAGATCGTTTGTCAGTTGAACGCTGGGAACCAGCTGGAGTTTGACCATAGATCCGGGTTCCCCCAGCGGGTAGCGAAGATACGTGCTCTGGAAACGCAGCCGGAACCATTTCCCCCACTCCGCGAGCGCCCCGCCGCTCGCCCCGCCTCCGAGGCGATACGCATCTCGGAACACACCGCCGACACCCAGATCCGTTTCCGCCATCGCATAGACCCACGCATTTCTGGCCCACGGCATGCGCAGGGAAGGACCAATCCCCAGATTCAGACCATAGGTCAGGCTGTTCTCGGGATCCCGCCCCAGATCCGAAGCAACGGATAGACCGGTGTTCACTTTCCAGGACGGGAGATGAATCCACCGGTCCCAGGACGTCAAGGACATGAAATCGATCAGGGCAAATTGCTGGATATAGGCGGTCTTCCGGTCATTGTCATAACGCAGTTTGAGATGAAACATTTCGAGCTTACTGGCGGGAAGAAAACCTTCGGAGGGATCATCTTGATCGTGCGCCGCCGGACGGATGGAGAGTTCTTCAAAATGCCCGCGGCTGGCAAAACCGTAACTCAGGCCCAGACGACCGGTCTTGTGCATCTGGTCCGGACGCGCAGGGGTTTCTTCCTGAGCCGGAGTCTCGAGAACCGGGGTCGGCGTCGCCCGTTTCTGACGCAACAACAACAGCTCCCTCTCCCGCTCCAGAACGACGGCCGGTTGCGGGCGCTTGAATCCCACGTCATATCGAAACAGGTCATAAGCGGAATCCAGAACAAGCGCCTGTCGATCCTCCGGAAGAGCGTTCAGCTTTCCGTTAGCCTCCTCATCCGTTGGATGCCGCCCCAATCGTTTGGTGAGACTCCTCTCCCGCTCCAACAATCCGGCCCGGCGGCGCAGCATCTGGCTCGTATGAGAAGGCCTCCGGTTCACCCGCACGAGAGCCCCGGGAGCTTGTATCGTCTGACGCAGCGTGTCCACCGGGATGGTCTTCAGCAAAAAGGGATCCTTCAAGTGAAACGCCGGTTGCGCGACTTCCAGAACAGGAAGCAGTTCATAAGAGCAGTTCTTGTTCAGAAAGAAATACGCCTGCGACGTTCCACCCAGCTCCCAGAGATGACCGACGAGACGATCCATGCTTCCGGGGCCCAGGTCGAGTTCGTACTCCCATAAATCACGGGATTCCAGGTTGTTGTACTCCTGGACCTTCATGTAATACGGGATACTCGAGAAACGCCCGCGATAGAGCCCGCCCAGACCATAAATAATGAAAAGGACATCGCTCTTGGTTGTGACGTCGGCCCCATAGTTCACCGCATAGTCCAGCAAATGCTCGTCGGGTTTGCGGTTTTTCCCATTGAAACGCAGGAAGGTATGGCCGTACATCGACGCCGGGTTATTCATGTAATAGGAAGCAAAGACCAGGCTGGCGGATTCGACATCCATGCGGCTTTTCCATTTTTCAAACCGTTCACAGCTCTGGGGCGGAAGACGCTGATCATCGATCGCCAATTCCTCGTGAAGCCATGCGTAGCGGGCGGGAAAACGGCACTGCGGATGGAGGGTGGCCTCCGGGTCTGCCGGCGCAGGATCGAAAAAGGCCTTCAGGGTGGCATCGAGTTCCGCGGAAGGATCGCGGCGCCCTTGCGGCGAATAGAAGAAGGCCGGATCATCAATTTCGCTCTGAAATCGTCCTAAAAGGCTTCGGCGGAAGTGCAGAAGCAGCTGCCAATACCGCTGACTGGAAAGTTGTTTCTGGTGGGCTTTCTGGAGGAGGATCTGCAGATAAGATTCTTCCGCGGCTGACGGAACAGGAATCCCTACCCACAGCACCGCCAAAAGAAAAACAAAGGGCTGGATAGAACATTCTATCCAGCCCTTTGAACGAGAAGAACGTTGCTTCTTAGCTGAGCAGTTCAGGGTGCTGGGACAGCTTTTCTGAAAGGACCTTCAGCATCTCATCGGATCCGGTTTCCGCTGTCGGGAAAAGCGCCGGGTATTCCGATTTCAGGAACTGGATCATCGGCAGCCGATTGGTTTCCGTAGCGCCCAGGAGGGACGCAAACGTCGAGACGTATTCGCCCTGCCCCGCCGCGATTTCCTGGCGAAGCGAGTTCAGGTTGACTTCGGCAAACACTTCGGTCGCACGGGCCAGCTTCACGGCACCGTCTTCCGTGCAGCCGGAGGTCCCCGACGTGATTCCAAAGGTCTGGCTGTACGACGTCCCATTGGTCGTCGCGCCCAGAATCTGCGTCGCTTTGGATTGATCCTTATTGGACAACAGCAGATACCCCAGACCGCATCCCGCCATCGTATGATTCCCGCCGACCGCCAGGGCAATAGACGGAAGGACTAACAACAAACCTGCTTTTAGAAATGATTTCATGACATCTCCTTTTTGATCAATACTGTTCGCCGATTAGCCGACCAACCCGGGATGCTGAGCCAAGCGTTCCGATAAATGTTCCAACAGCTCATCGGACGTTGTGCTGGCCGTTGGGAACAGATAGGTGTAATCGGACTTGAACAGTTGCAGAAGCGCCGACTGGTTCGATCCGGTGGCGCCGAGCAGTGACGCAAAGGCCGTCACATACTCTCCTTCACCCTTGGCCATTTCATGACGCAGGCTGTCCAGGTTGACCGCCGCGTAAACTTGCGCCTGCTGCGCTAGTTTGACCGCTCCGTCTTCCGTACAGCCGGACGTTCCCGACGTGATCGCCGAGGTCTGGGGAGAGACGATGTTGTTCACCGTCGCCGCCAGAATTTGATAGACCTTTGAATTCTGCTGACTGCCGAATGCGAGATAGCCCAAGCCGCAGCCCGCCATCGGATGGGTCCCTTTTGCCGAAGCGAGTGAGGGCAACACGCTTGCCACTAAACAAATGATGACGATTTTTCTCATGATTTCTCCTTATCTGATCAACCGTTCCTGAGTTTTTCCATCCAAGTATCCACCTCCCGGGGCAGGACTCGAGCGCCACACTACGGGCGCTCGGCCGTCTGTCGTGTGGCGGCCGAACCTGCAACCGATGGGAGAATATGCCTTAACGCTCTACGACCGTTCCCTGTTTTCAAGTACAACTCTCTCTTCAACGCATCAACTTTGGAAATCCGGATCTCTTTGTACACCAAACCGTAATTGGGTTTATTTCTCCGGTGTTCGTCGAGCCGCCGTTCCAAATCACCTGTGGAGCCTATATTAAACCGGCCGGTTTGAGCACATCTGAGGATATATACGTAGCACACACCCCTTAGACGCGCCCACGACAGATTTATTCACCAACTTAAGTGTCCGCCTCCCGGGGCAGGACTCGAACCTGCAACCCTCCCGTTAACAGCGGGATGCTCCACCATTGAGCTACCCGGGAGGTGGACACTCCTCATATTCTCTACACGAAAAAACTTTTCTACAACCCTCCCGTTAACAGCGGGATTCCGACACACGACAGTCGGACCTCCGCCACAAACCGGGCGGACGCGATTGACTTGTGTCGCGCGCCTACCCGCTCGCGGGGCTCCACCATTGAGCTCCGACACACTACAGTCGGATGCGCCTGACGTGTGGCGCATACCCGGGAGGTGGACACTCGACTGATTTTTGATTGTAGAAAAAAAGGACGCTATAACCCAAATAGGATGGTTTTTCTAAGATGGTTTTTCTAAGACTCGGCGCGGGAGCGGATGGCGTCAACGGCCGGGGCCAGGAAATGCCGGGTCATATCCCGCAACACCCAGTTCGGCATGCGTCCTTTCGGGATCACCGTTGCCCGGAGCTGGAAGACGGAGCCGCTGGTGCCGTTCGGTTCGATCTGGATGGAACCGCGGAAACTTTCGAAGTCGCCGGCGATCCGCTCGAACTCCAGCGTATGCTGCTGCGGGTGCTCGATGATCCGGAGGTGGAGGTTGACCTTGAAAACGAAGAAGAACAGCCGGGTCAGCGACACCGTGCGCACGATAATGGCTGAACCGTCCTGCCCTTCCCGTTCGCTGACCAAAAGATCCGGCACAAACTGCTTCAAACGGTCATAGCCCGTCAGCGTCTCCCAGAGTTTCCCGGGTGTGGCCCTGCTCGGGGTCTGCAGAGAAATACGGCGCTCGCGCCCGCCGATATTGTCCATCCGGTAATCGATGGCTCCGCTCCGGGGAGATGGCATGACTTTTTCTTTTTTTTCCGGAGCGACATTTTCACGGGATAACGGCGCGGCCGCGGCCACCGGCTGAGAATCGGATTTGGGAGGCTCGGCGGCTGAACGGGTCAAACGGGGATCATGGACCAGTTTTTTATTGACCAGCTCCAGATGAAACGCTCCGGCCACGCGCGCCAGCGCACCCGTCGAATACGTGGACACAAAGCGCCTCGCCACCGTATCCAGCGCCAGAGGAGACGCGTCGGGCTGGGCCGCGAGCACCACTTCCTCGGTGTCTTTGGCGATGGCGCGCCGTTCCTCGGGAGGAATGCGCGATTCGTCAAAAAAGGCGTGCATCGTATTCGAATAAAGCTGCTCGCTGCCGCCCGGATCCACGCTTCCGCGCTCCAGATCCGCATTGAATGCGAAACGCAGCGGTTTCCGGGGAGTGCCGTCCGGCTCTTTCCCGCCTGAAAAGGTCAGCCGGACCTCGTAGACCGGCCCATCTTTCTGGCTGGCTCCCCAATCCAAGTCGTTATACAGTGAGATCCGCTTCCCGCTTTCAAAAGCGGTGTTGTACTCCCGGTCACGCAGGATCTGCATCAGGATCTCGGCGTTCCGCTGAATCGTGCGCTGCCCTCCGTAGATCCGGGAACGCTGAACCTGCTGAACCGCCTGCTCGCTCTGCTCGGTCCACAATTCCCGCTCCCCGCGGCGCTTGGTCGCGTAGGTCGAGCTCAGCGGCGCGGAGTGGCGTTGCCGCAGGGGCGTCGCCTCTTCGATCACTTTGTAAGAGGCGGAGGCTTCCGGTGCCGCCTCCACCTGAGCGGGTTCCAAATGAACGGGTTCAACCACCGGCCGGGGCTGGGGTTTCGAGATAACCGATTTATGAACCCCCGGCAGGGCGACGACGGCTCGTTTTGAATAGGACCGGCGGGGGTGATGAACTTTATGAACCGGGTGGGTCACGGGTTTTGCCGCCACCACCTCAGGTGGCTTCGGAGGAGCTTTCAGCCGATGATGGGATTGCCATAGGCGATGGCCGATAAATCCCCCCGCTCCTAGAACCGAGGCCAAGGCCAGAAGGATCAGAATCCGGGTGACCGGCATTTCCACCATGGTGTTGGAGCGAGTGTCCGAAACAGAAACAGCCATCGCCGGCGATGACGCCTTGAGATCAACGGTCGTCTTGGGTCCGGTCGATTGAACGGCACTGGCTTCCTGGCCGCTCAAATTATTTCCGCACTTCATACAGGACTTTACGTCCCGCGGATTCTTGAAACCGCAGAGGCTGCAGACGATCCGGAGGAGTTGAGATGCCGGCCCTGCCTTCGGCGTGGTCTCCGCCGGAGCGTTTTCAGACGGCGTTTGTGAACCGGGTTCCGGTGCAACCGATTCCGCTGGAACGTTCAAAACTGTTCCGCATTTCATGCAGGAGGTCACGCCCCGGGCGTTCTTGAAACCACAGAGGGTGCAGACGATCCGCAGCGGCGGGGGAGATGAAACGGTCTTGGGAGGCTCTTCCGCCGACGGCAAAACGGTTTCCGTCGACGGTATCTCAGCGGATGGCTGGGGATCGATCACCGAGAGCTCCGAGGGATGGGCTTCCTGTTCCGGCTGAGGGGCCGCCACCGTATTGCCGCTGTCAAAAACCACAGAACTCGCGCGCGGCGGAGCCAGAAAATAGGATTTGATATCGATGACTTCATCGGCCATGCGCCACGTTCGCTCCCCTTCGGCGCAGACCTGAGTCAAAAGCGTAAAGCCCGGGACCTTCCGCAGATACGGAATCTCGTAGGGACCCTGGACTTTCGAATCGAGAAATAGCCAATACCTAGCCATAAACCCTGCTGTCAGTCTTTCCCCATCCTGTCATCCTCCGCAGTCTCTGGCGGAGGATCTATCATCCTCGTACGACATGATGGATTCCCCGCCAACTACCGCGGGGAATGACGTATTGGGGGATACTGGGAAAAGTCTAGGGGGTATTTGTTGCTTTTTAAAGGGTTTTTTTAGGAGAGGGCGATGGTGATTTCTATGGCCGGACTGGCGATCTGGGCCAGGGCCTCCCGTGAAATCAGGAGTTCGGCATCGGAATTGGCTAACAGGGGGAGGGATCGTCCCTGCAAAAGGACTGATTCAATGCGGGTTTGGCCGAATGGTTTTTTCGACCGGTTGATATACGTGACTTTGAGACGCTTACCGGCAAAACCCACTTCCGCCATGACCTGGCCGGAAGCGCCAAACTGCTCGGGAACCAGCTTCGGCGCCAGCACCAGATCTCCCCACTGGCCGCGAATCCCCAGAACCTGGGTAACCAGCGTCAACAGATACCAGCTGGCTGAACCCGTGAGGTAGTGATAGAACCCGCGTCCCTCCCCGTTAAAGTATTCAGGGATTCCGGGATAGATCCTGGCCGCTTCTTTGTTCAGGCACATCCGGTACAGGCTGTTCAGGACCTCAAACCCTTCCTCAACAAATCCGCGGCGGTACAGCGCGTTGGCAAACATGATCACCATGTGGCTGAAGAAAGCGCCATTCTCTTTTTCGCCGTAAGCGAAGGAGAATGCGCGACCCAATTGTAATTGAGCGTCGCCAAAATCCGTGTTCAACCGGAAGCCGCCCAGCTTTTTGTCCTGAAGATATTTTTTAGCCGCCACAAAGCACTGCTGGACCTGCTCATTGGTGGCAACACCCGACATAATCGGGAATACCTGCCCGGTCAGCGTCATCCGCAGGCCCTCATCGGAAGGCCCTTCCACGCGGGCGCCGGTGTTGTCGTAATACCCGTTGAACCAGGCATGTCCCGCTGGAACCTTGAGCCACTCCCGTGTGCGCACCTGTTCAGCCAGGGCTTCGCCTTTGGCTCTGAGATCTTGAATCAGCGTGTCCACAGGCAGATGGATCTTTTTCCCGGAAACCCCATCAGCCATTCGGCTTCGGTATTTATTTAAACGTTCCTGTTTGGCCGAAGGAGACAAACTTGTGCTGGAGGCTTTCGCTTCCAGAAGAACATCCAGTTCCTCTGATAATTCCATGTTCCAGACATTCTGTTTGTCCCGCAAATGCTCCAGAGCGCCGGCGATCGACCGGAGGTTGCCGGCGTAAACCGCCGTGAACGCCACGCTTTCACCCCGCTCATGCGCCAGGTCCAGGCCGTCGTTCCAATCGGCATCTTCCAGACGGCAATTCCCATGTTCTCCGACGTTAAAATAGGCGGTCAGGTGCTGCACCAGCACATGCTCCAGGACCGTTCCAGCGGGCGCTGGATCCGACTTGGCTTTGTCCTGATCCCAGAAATAGGGAACCGGCTCCAGCAGAAAACCCAGATCACCGGTCTGATGGATATAAAGCTCGGCGGTGATCCAGGGCCAGGCCCCATGGTCCATCCAGGTGCGTGAAATATTGTTGCGGTCCGCGATGAACTCGCCCGGCGCTTGACCGATGATCGTGGCGTTCGTCCCGTTCATCCGTACGCCGGCAAAGTTGTTTAGAAGCAAGCTGCGAGCGGCGAGCGGTGAGCCATGAACAGCCGTTCCTGCTGGCTGCTTGCTGCTCGCTGCTTGCTCGTCGAACAGAAGCAGCGCCAGGCAGTCCTGCCAGAGATCCCTCCATCCGCGCCCGCCGCGGCCATAATCAAAATCCGGCAGGAATGAACACCCGAAAATCTTGCGCAGCAGGGGTTGAAGGGTGACCCAGCGCGTCCAGCGGCCGAAGGCCTTGTCGTCGGTCTGCACCTGGATCTGATCCAGACGTTCCTTCCAGTAAGCTCGCGTGTGGGCCAGCGCTTCCTGGGCCTTCTCATCGGTTCCGTAAACCCGGAGCCAGCTCAGCGCTTCCTTGCGTTCCGTGGCGATGCCCATGAAAACGAGATAAACGACGCTCTTCCCGGGGGCCAGTTTCCGGGTTTTGAAGCGCAAGGCTCCGACCGCCTCGCGGCCGTGCAGCTCTACCTCGTTCAGATCCGGCGGGTCCAGATCTTCAAAAACAGCCCGGGGAGCGTCAAAATTCCCGCCTTCTCCGGCAAAACTGGCTACCGTTGGAAAACTGCCGATTGGCGTTTGACCTTCCCCTTCCGCTCCTAAGACCGCGTAGACGGTGTTGTTCGGATGATGTCCGCGTTCGTCAAAGGACATGGTCGGCGTGACCAGGACACCGCTGGCATGCAGCGTGATTCGATGGAGGAGCGAGGTCACGTGGCGGTGATCGCGCAAGTTATCAGCGGAGCGGCCAAAAATGGGGATCGCCGCGGTCGGCGTTATCGAGAGCGGCTTGCGGCCGGTGTTCGTCAGCTCGACTCGCATGATCTCGACCTGCTCCCGCCCGGCCGGAACAAAATTGGTGAGGGTGGCGCGCAAGCCCAGCGAACGGTTTTCGCGCGTGATCCGGTGCCACAAGGCTCCCGCTTCCAGATGGCAAGGTTCAGCGGATTTGGCGCCGGCTCGGGCCAGGGTCGCCGCCGCTGAAGAGCCGGTGGCCGACCACGGTCCTTTGCCTTCGACATACACCCAGAAATTCCGGGCCGAGCGGGTGTTGTGCAAATCTTCGGCGGAAACAGGGAGCGTCAGAAAGTGGTTTTGCCCGGTTTTGATATCCCCATGCAGAGTCGGCGTAATGGCGGAAAGGAGTCCCGCCTCGTTGCAGAGTGGAAAGTAGAGGCGGCTGATCGCGTCCGGCTGACGGGCCTCAAAGGTCTCATCCTCGGCGGTAAAATTCCACCACGAAGGGGTTTCTTTAGGCGGGGATCGTCGAAGGGTCATCTGGAGGGCTTATGAGTTTTCGGCACATCTGCGACCATGTCCGTTAGAGTCCGAGAGAGAGGCGCATTGGGAAACAAAAACCCATAGACACTTAAGTCCTCGTCCAAGTCAGGCCAGTGGATTCCATAACCGGAAGGTGAAATCTCAAAACGTTTCAACTGTCTGGGGTTCGCTGTCGCCAATCTGGGATACCAGGCCAGCGGGACAGAAAGGATGCGCCCATCGCTCAAATTGAGCTGCAGGAAATCCTTGGAAAAGCTGACCTCTAAAATGGACGGGAGCCCTCCCATGTCCTCAGCGGCTGAAATGCGCATGCCAAGCCTCCTCAATCAATTGCAATCTCCGTCTAATAATACTCAAAATCAGTGCCAACTCCTGCGCTTTGAGATTATAACTCCAAACGAGCTGACAGGTAGGAATCCAGATTTTAGCTTCCCCTCCGTGTCCTATCACATGGATATGGCAGGGTTCAAATCCTTCGTTGCTGTAGAAGACAAACCGGAATCCCTTTTCTCTAAAAACCGTTGGCATTAGACAGTATTGTACCTCGACGAATGAAAGACAGGCAACGAAAAGCCACCACCGCCCGCATTTCTTCCGGCAATGGAGCCTCCACACGGAGGGGAAGTCCAGTGATCGGATGCTGGAACGTGAGGGCAGCGGCGTGGAGGGCGACGCGGGGAAAGCCGAGGGAGGCGCGGTCGGCTTCGGTCGCGGTGCCCTGGATCATTTTCAGGTAGACTTCCCCCTTCCCGATATAAAGCGGATCGCCCAGGACCGGATGGCCGATAGCAGCCAGGTGCACACGAATCTGATGCAAGCGACCGGTTTGAGGAAAGGCGCGGACCAACGCACAAACGTCATTCCCCGCGGTCTCTGGCGGCCCCGACCTCCCATTGATGCTCTTTTTGACGGGGCCGTCCCGATCATCGAGAACTTCGACAGGCGGACAGGACGGGGAATCCAATGCTGAAATGGCTTCATAGATCCCCTGCCAGTGGCCGCAGGGGATGACGGAAAGGACCTCATACCGCGTGATGGCCTTCACCGCTCCGGGGACATTGACCCATTGGCGTACTCTGATCTCTCCCCCTTCGCAGCCGATCGGCCAATCGATGACACCTGTGGCCGGCTCCGGCACACCGCGAACCAGTGCGAGGTACTCCTTTTGAATTCGGTGCTTCTCCATGGCCGCGGTCCAGCGGCGGGCCGCCAGAGCGCTTTTGGCCAGCGCGAGAACCCCGGATGTCTCCCGGTCCAGGCGGTGCAGCAGATGAAGTTTCGGAAGATCCGGACGGTCGCGCCTCAAGATCGCCATCACGGTATTCATTACGATCTTATCGGTGGGATGGGACAGGACACCGGAGGGTTTATTGACCACCAGGAGGTGCTCGTCTTCAAACAAGATAGGAATCGTTCGATCGACGGGCGGCGGCGTTTCCGGCCGCCGCAGATAGGCGATGGTGATGTGGTCTCCGGTGTTGACACGCGTATTCGGCTTGGCTAGACGCCCGGCCTTCATGACGCGGGATTCGGTCAGGATCTTCTGGACCTTGTTCCGCGAATAACCGATCAGACGCTGAGAGAGAAACTGATCAATCCGGAAACCGTCGAACTTTTTGTCGACTTCAAAGGGGACCTGGATCCAGCGCTCATCCATGTCGGAATCGCTGCGCGAACGCATCCGACCATGTCGGCATCCATCGATGGAATCGCCAGGCCCATGGGACGTACCACGGGTAACAGACTTCCGGCTGGCGCCGTTTCAATCCGCGAAGAACCGCCTGCGCTAACTGATCTGGAGCAGCCCCAAAAAACGCTTTTATCGAACCGGGTTTCAGAAAAGGATCGGTCATGTCGGTCCGGATAAAACCGGGGAAAACACCCATCACATGGATCCCTGTCCTCCCCAGTTCCTGCCTCAAACCATCGGTAAACCCGGCCACCGCATACTTGCTGACGGAATACGCCACGGAATCCGCGGAGGCCCATCGCCCATAGATGGACGACACGTTGACGATGGCGCCGCGTCCCTTCTGGCGCATCTCCGGCAGGACTTTATGGGTGCATCGGACCGTGGAGAGAAAATTAACATCCAGCAAACGCAGATAGGTTTCGGGGGAGGTGTCATCAAACGTGTCATGACTATGTTGCCCTGCGTTGTTGATCAGAAGATCCGGGTTTCCCCATCGCTGCTGTAGCACCGCATAAACGGAATCCATCGAAGCGGAATGGGTGACATCCCCGGCCAGAGGCAGGATCTCGCCTCGCGGAATAATGGATCGAATCTGTCTGGCAGCCTCCTGGAGGACTTCGACCCGGCGTCCGGTAATGGCCACCCGGTACCCCTGCCGGCAAAGCGCTTGCGCCAGCGCCCGGCCGATACCGGTGCCGCCGCCAGTAATCCATGCCACCGGAGCCGTCATGCGTTTTGCCTCAACGCTTCATACAGCACGATCCCCACGGAGGTCGATAAGTTCAAGGAACGCACGCTGTCCGGCTCAATCGGGATGGCGTAGAGGCTGTCCGCAAAGCGCTTATGCAGGGCCTCAGGAAGACCGTTCGTTTCACAACCGAACACCAGATAACTTTCGGGAAGAAAATCGGCCGACCAGTACGAGCGACTGGCCCGTTTGGAAAAGAAATACAACGCGGCATGAGGCGGGATCGACCGCTCAAAAACGGCCCAATCCGCGTGTTGGACCAGCTTCAGCTTGGACCAATAATCCAGACCGGCGCGTTTGAGATGCGCATCATCGATGGAAAAACCCAGACGTCCGACGAAATGAAGCGTACTGCCGGTAGCGACGCACGTGCGGGCCACGTTCCCGGCATTGCCGGGGATGTCCGGCTCATAGAGAACAATGTGCATAGGGTCTATTATACAGTTAGGCTTCTTGAAGGAGTTTCGCCAATCGAGCCGCTGTGTCCGAGAATTTTTGGGCAGAGGCGTACCGCCTGGCGGCTTCCCCCATGGACGTCAACCGGTTCCGATCGGACAACAGACGACGCAAACCATCGCGTAACAATCCGGGAATGTCTTCTTCAGGAGCCGGCGGAAGCATTTCACCCACACCCGGTTGGAAGACGTCTCTGGCCCCATGACTGCTCGTGGCCAGAACCGGGCATCCCGCGCGCATCGCTTCCATCAGGGTCAGGCCATAACTCTCATGGCGGGAAGTGAACAGGTACAGATCCGCCAGACGAAAGAGCGCCTGCTTGCGCGCACCGGATGCGTAGCCAATGAATATCACTCGAGTGCGGTGCAACTCCCCGGCCAGGCGCGTGAGCTTTTTCATAAATCGCGAGCCCAGCATGTAAGCCGCCTCGCCAGCGATGAACAAGACGACTCCCGCCGCCGGAAAATCATCCTGCTTCTCCCACAGCGTCAGCGCCTTCAAGACCCGGTCCTGACCCTTCTCAGGAGAAATCCGGCTCAGCATAAGCAGCGTGGCGCTTCCCGGAGGGACTGGATAAGCGGATCGAAGGTGATTGATCTCGTTTTCCAGCGCGACCGGCGCCAGGGGTTCGTCCCAGATCCCCCAGGGCAGGACATGGATTTTGTCTTGATAAACCGGGTAGCAGCGCACCAGGACATCGCGCATTTCATTCGAGGGAACAATCAGGCCGCGGGAATTCATGACGCTGTCCTGCTGTTTTTTGAAGATCAGTTCAGCGACCCCCGGGACCAGCGCCCGGAGCGGGGTGCTCGAGAGCCACCGGTAAAAATGAGTCGTGGCCTCCGGGCGGAGGATCTGTTTCATATAAATCCTCGTAAAGTAATCAACCACATCCACGTGGTAAATCGTATAGAGGGGATAGCCGCGCTCCGCCAACAGACGGAAATCCGGGCCTTCCGAGACATCGTTGCACAGAACGATCGTCTTTGATGGATCGCGCGTCAGGATGGCGCGGGTAACGGCATTCCCAAAGGCACGGCAAAATCGCGCGTACGCCCACTCCGACAACCGGACCAGATCCTTTCCCTGCGGCGCTTCACCCCCGAGGATAGCCGGGGTGATCAACTCAAAGGGAAATGGGGACGTTTGACGCCATTCCTTGACCAATTGTTCGCAGACCGCGCCGCCGCCGCCAAGCGGCACGCGTTCCAGAAAAAATCCGCCGTGGGCCGCGGTATAGAGGACCTTTTTGACGAGTTCCTCAGTCATCGGGTGAAAACGTCCAGCGATACGTCGCCTGAGCACCGCCGGGCTCCCACTCAAAGGCGGCCAGAGCCGCGGTCCGGAAACCCACGTCATGACCGCTCCAGTGGCTGGCGAGCAGGCCCAGATCCGGCTGGTGGCCGATGAGAATGATCCCCCGAACCGACTCCGGCTGTTTCAGGAGGTCATCGATGAGAGGCGCGCGGCCGCGAGGCGCCAAGTGCAAAGAGGTTTGAATATCGGTCACCGACAACCGTTCAGCCAGAAAGTGAGCGGTCTGCACCGCCCGCAGCGCCGGACTGCTCACGATCACACTCACGGTTCCGGCCCGTTTTTGAAGCGCCACGGCAACGGCTTCAACCTGGAGGCGTCCGTGCGGCGTCAACGGGCGGTCCTTGTCCCGGTGGACCTCCCCTCCGATGGAAGCGGCTTCGGCGTGGCGCATCAGATAAACGTTCAGCATTTTCATCTATGTTATACTTCTGGCCATGCGCTGGATTGATCGTCTCGAACGGCACATCGGCCGCTGGTCCATTCCGGAATTTCCGCTGTTCATCGTCGTTGCCAACGGCGCGATTTATCTCCTGAGCCAGGTTCAACCCGCGTTTCTTTCTCAGCTACTGCTGGATCCGGACGCGGTCCGGGCGGGCCAGTGGTGGCGGATCGTGACCTTCCTGTTCGTCCCACCGTTTGCCGGAAGCCTTATTTTACTCGTCTTTTGGCTTTATCTCTTGTATACCTATGCCCATGCCCTAGAACAGGAATGGGGCGAGTTTCAATTTTGTTTTTTCTACTTGATTGGAGCCGCCGCCACCGCGATCGCCGCTCTGTTTATCGCGAGGGACACGATCTCCAACGTTCCATTGAACACCACGTTGTTCCTGGCCTTTGCCACTCTTTTTCCCAACGTCGAGCTTCTCTTGTTTTTCGTTCTGCCGGTGAAAGTGAAATATATCGCCTGGGTCCTCTGGGGGATGAGCGGAGTGTCGTTGGTGATGGGAAGTTTTGTTACGCGCGTCGCGATAGCGGCATCGCTGCTCAATTATCTTCTATTTTTTGGACCCGAGCTTCTGGAAGCGCTTAAACTCAGAGTTCAGGTTGCACGGAACCGGCGGCGGTTCAGATCGCCGCCGACATCCTAGCCTCCCTCGTCCGAAAAGCTATTCCGCCTGCTGGCTGAGATAATAAAGAATCCCCACGATCACCAGACAGACAATCACTAAAATCGTCCAGTTAAACCCGGAGCTGGTGGCCTTATCCAAAGCGGCATAACGCGAGGTGTTGCCGCTGCTGATATTATCATCGCGTTCTTTCCACTTACTGAAGAAAATGCCGCAATGGGGGCATTCCTTACTCTCTTCGCTGACAGCGGTATTGCACTGCGGGCAATTATTCATTGAGGAAAACCTTACAATAAAAATGTTTTTTCTTCAAACACGTCCTCGGACGTCCTCCAACCCGGAGAGAACGTCCAAAGGAACCTCGACACAGGCCAAGGCGGAACGGTGGCTCCGCGGACCATGACAGTCGGAGCCGCCTGTGACCACCAAATGATATGTTTTCGCCAGATCCAGGTAGCGCTGTGTGAGCGCGCGGCCATGTTCCGGATAATACGCTTCAATCCCCATCAGCCCCTGATCGACCAACCGCTGCAACGAGATCCCGCCTGCATCGTGAGACGGATGGGCCAGCACCGGGATGCCTTTGGCCTGACGGATGGTTTCGATCACCTCCGAAGCCGTCGGGAACTCGGCGGGGACATAGGCGGGACCGTCTTTCTTGAGGAACCGCTGGAAGGCCTCCTTCCAACTCCGGACTACTTTTTTCTCCATCAGCGCCGCCGCCAGATGGGGGCGCCCGATTACTCCGCCTTTGGCCAACGCCAACACCCGCTCAAATTCGACGGGGATGCCCAGACACCCCAGCTTGGCAACCATGGCCTTCATGCGTTCTTCCCGAAACTGGCGGTAGGTCCACAAGCGATTTTGCAATCCGGGAGACGACGGATCGATAAAATAGCCTAGCACATGGCAGGCGAGATCCCCTTCGGCGTTCAGTTCAATTCCCGGGATCAGCCGGACAAGTGGATAATGGTCTTGAAGTGGAAGGACGGCTTGAAAACCAGCGGTGGTATCGTGATCGGTGATGGATAGAACCTGGACACCAATCTCAGCGGCTTTATCGAATAGTTGTACCGGCTCCCAGGTTCCGTCGGAAGCCGTGGTGTGCGTATGCAAGTCAATGCGGCTGGCCATAAACAGGTGGAACGACTACCGAAACCCTCAGGAGGCCACTACCGAAAGGGCCGTGTCGTTAAGCAGGAAAAGGTTCGGTCGGAGGAAATTCGTTTTCCGTTTGACAGTAAATACAGTAACGGGCCCACGGCATCACTTCCATGCGGCCGCGGGAGATGTTCCGGCGGCAGGATTCGCAGAGCCCATAAACGCCTTTTTCAATCTTGCGCAGCGCGGCTTCAATCATATCCAGCGTCTGCTTCTCCGAATCCGTCAACTCAAAAAGCATTTCTTTTTCAACGGAACGGGTAGCGACATCCGCTTCATCGCCGGTGTCCGGTTCGACATCCTGGATTTCCTGCTCTTTTTTCCGTTGGACAACCGAGAAAAGTTCCTCGCGCTTCTGGCTCAGGACCTCACGAAACTTATTGATCTGGGAATCGGTTAACGCGGGCTCCTTTTTGACTTTCGAAGAGGACCCCGCCAGCGGTGCCTCGCCGCCCGCGGCTAATTGCATTTTCTTTGTCGTAAAAATGAGTTTCGGCGATGGCTTAAATTTTCGGACTCGTTTGACCGTTTTCGCTTTCTTCGGTTTCACGGCCTTCGCAGCCTTTTTAGCCTTCTTCGGCTTCACGGCCTTTTTGGCTTTCTTCAATTTCTTCGTTTTTGCGGGTTTCTTGAATTTCTTCGCTTTTTTCGCCATAACCGGCTCCTGTTCTAAGATCGATCTCGGTCCATTCAAAGTTGGAGCGAGGGCATAAGCTACACGATTGTTCTTGGGCCTGTCAATCCCCCGGCTTCTACCGGGTCGCCACGACTTTGACTGTTCGCAACTCGTCGGTTTCCTGGCCGCTCACGCGAATATCCTTGTGCGCCATGTCCGTTAGATAATCCTGAATTTCCTGGGTAATGCGTTCGCCGGGAATCAACACCGGGATGCCCGGCGGGTACGGCGTCAGCGTCTGGGCGCTGATATGACCGGCGGCCTTGGACAAGGGGACCCGTTTGGAGCGACGCTGGAAAAAGACATCCCGCGGCGTGATGACCATTTCCGTGGACAAGGACGGCAGTTGCAAAACCCAATTCTTTTCCTGTCCCGGATCTTTCCGGTCGATGGCCTCCAGCGCGGTGAGCAGTTTTTCCACATCCTTCCGCGTCGTGCCGATTCCCATAATGGCGACGAGGTTGAACAGGTCGGCGCAGTCCACCTGGATCCCGTACTCAAAAGCCAAACGATGCTCCAGTTCATGGCCGGAGAGTCCCGTCCGCGTCACATTGAGCGTGAGCTTGGTCACATCCAGGTCGTACCCCTTGGCGCGAATCTCTTCCTGGGTCATGCAATAAATATGCCGCATCCGGTTGACCCGCTCCCGCGCTTCCTCCGCGATATGGATCAGCCGCCCGAAGATTTTTTCCCCGTGAAAAAAGGCCTGCTTGCGCGCCGCATCGAGCGACGCCATAATAAAATAATTGGGGCTCGTGGTCTGCAGCAGCGACAAGATTTTCCGTACCCGCATGACATCGATCTGATCGGAATTGATATGCAGCACCGACCCTTGCGACAGCGCTCCCAGGATCTTATGGGTCGACTGCACGCACAAATCCGCTCCCGCCTCCACCGCGGAGGTCGGCAGGGCCGGATGAAACTTCAAATGGGCGCCATGGGCTTCGTCGACCAGGAGCAGTTTTCCGCGCGAGTGACAGATTTCCGCGATTTTTTTCAGATCCGTGGTCACGCCATGGTAGGTGGGGCTTGTGACAAAAACCGCTTTGGCCTCCGGGAACTGTCGCAACGCTTCTTCTACCTGTCCGGCGTCTGAATCAAAGATGACATCGAGATGCTGGTCAATCTTGGGTTGAATCCAGATCGGCCAGACCCCGGACATAATGATGCCGGACAGCGTGGATTTGTGGGCGTTACGGGAAAGAATGACCGAATCGCCCGGACGGCAGGCGGCCATCAGCATCGCCATATTGCCGACCGAGGAACCGTTCACCAGAAACTGGGAATACTTGACACCGTACGCCTGAGCCATCAGTGCCTGGGCTTTTTTGATCGGACCGACCGGATCGTGCAACGAATCCACTTCGGGGAAAACAGTGACGTCCAGTTTGTAGACGTTCCGGCCCGTGAAGGAGCGCAGTTTCGGATCGATGCCCTGACCGTTCTTGTGGCCAGGCGTGTGGAAAGACGTCACCCCGCGCTTGGCGCGGGCCAACAAAACATCCAACAACGGTGTACGTTCCTGGCTATGCATACCAGAAGGAAGGAGTATTCACGTCTTATTTGAAAAAGAAAACGGGTTTCTTTTCGGTAATGATTTGCTTTTCCCGGCTCAAGCTCTGCCGGAGATACTTCGGGATGTTAAAGAGTCCCTGATGCGCCTCTCCGTCATAGAAACGCAGGTCCTTCCGAAAAGCGCGCACGTTTCGATCAATTCTTTTAGGGGAAAGCGTTTTTGGATCGGCCTTTTGCGTGCACAGCAGATAAGCCCACGGCACATCGAACGAGGGCACAAAGGCGTAAAACGGACGAACCACTTTAAAAATCTTGCGCAGCGTATTGAAGAGGACCGAATGGAAGTGAATCTGGATCATGCTTCCGGAACCGGCCTGGGCGACAAAGATTCCCCCGGGAGCCATGCGCTGGATCATTTTTTTATAAAACTCCACCGTGTAGAGCTGGTAAGCGGGCCCACCCTCGATCGGGGTGGGCAGATCCGAAATGATAATGTCGAATTTCTCATGGGTCTGAAGGACGAATTCGCGCGCATCCCCGATGATCAGACGGGTCTTGGGATGCACCAGGGTACCCTGGTGCCATTCCTTCAAATACCGCTTGCAGAAATCCACCACTTCGCCGTCAATATCCACCATGGTCACGCGCTTCACGCCGCGATGCCGGAGGATTTCCCGAACGGTTGCACCCTCGCCACCTCCCAGGATCAACACTTCTTTTGGATCCCGGTGCAGTACCATGGCGGGCTGCACGAGACACTCGTGGTAGATAAACTCATCCAGCTGCGCCGACTGCATCTCGCCATCCAGAATCAGGCAACGCCCGAAGGAATACGAGTCTCCTAAAAGGGCGTTCTGGAACCGGGTCCGTGTTTTCACCAGCGTCTGTTTGAACCGGTGGCTGTGCGATTCGTGCGGGCTGAAACGCTCCGTGAACCATTCACTGGAACGTTTGATCTTAGAAGAAGTGATAAACGAACCGCTGGAAGAAGAAAAGTCCATTCCGTTGATAATCAGGGCTTATGCTTGAGGAGACGGGCTGGGATGGGGAGCACGCCGCGCTTCATTTCCATCGCCGTCATGTTTTTGGCCTTGAGCTTTTTGGCAATATAGCTATACGCCCGCCAGGGGTTGATTTCCGTCCCGCAGGTATAGACGTCGATAGACGCATAATTGAATTCAGGCCAGGTATGGATCGCCAGATGGGATTCGGCGATGACGACGACTCCGGAAATGCCATGGGGATTAAAGGTGTGAAAGACCACATCAATGATCCGGGCGTGAGCGTGTTTGGCCGCATCGACCATAATACCCTCCACCTTGTGAACATCATTCAAGATTTTGGGATCACAACTGTACAGTTCGATCAGCAGATGGCGCCCGAGAGATCTCAATTCTTTACCTGGTGATTCCAGTAGTCCTGATGTTCATGAAAATTTGTGAGACAAATTATAGATTTTTTATTTTCTCTGTCAAGGGAATTTCGGCCGTCAAAAACGTGTTCCTCGTACGCGTGCGCGTCCGGAGCGCAAAAAAGCGCGGCGCCCATTCGCCGATCGTTTCGAAGGTTCTTTCCCAACGAACACCAGCGCTCACGCCGCGCTTGATTCATGGATTGATTATACAGTGCAATTTTAAAAATGTCGCAGAAAATATTTCAACTTATAAAATTATCCCCACAGTTTCAATTTGACCCCGCCATAGAATGTGCGGCCCGGCAGCGGATACCCCGGCTGTTCCACATAACGCTTGTTGGCGAGATCGCTGGATCCGAGATAGATCTCCAACTGGCGCAGCTGATAGGCGACGCGCAGATCCCAGAGCAGCTGCGATCCCAGCTTAACCCCGCTCTGGTCATTGCCGGAATATCGCGCGTCCTCATACCGGAGCGTGGAATCGAACGTCCAGTTTTTCTTTAGCGTGAAGGTCGCGAGATAGTTCACGGTATGGCGGGGGCTGAAAGCCAGCGCCACATAATGATCCACCCCGCCCGGAATTCCGAGATTTTCAAGATAGGTGTAGTTCAGCTCGTTCCGGAAAGTGTCGTTCAGGATGTGGTTCAATTGAATTTCCATCCCCTGCCGGCGGGCCCGGCCGACATTGATCACGGTATCGTAGGTCGCCGGTTTGACCTGAATCAGATCCGTCACGTTCGCGCGAAAATAGGTCGCCCGCACACTGACGGAAGAATCGTGCAATTCTACGCCGGCATCGTACGTCCACGCCTTCTCCGGCCGCAGATCCGGATTGCCATTAAAGAAAGGGCTCACGTAAAAAAGATCATCAATTGTTGGGGCACGAAACGAACGCGCCGTTGATCCCGAGAAGCGCAGCCAATCTGTGGCATCCTCCATCAAACTGACGCGAGGATTCGAAGAGTCGCCGGCTTGACTGTTATGGTCATAACGCCCGCTCGGGATCAGCGTGATCCTTTTCCATCGTATCGTTTCCTGAGCAAAAACCCCCCAATTTTCGATCGTTTTGATAAAACTGTTGCCGGGCGCTAAACGGTTCTCGTGATCCTCCCGGTCACGAATAAAATTCCCCCCGACCAAAAGCCCTAGTGGTAGATTCACCTGGGTTTCTGCTCCCTTGCTCTGTTCGCGGCGATCCGAACGGCTGGCATTGAGTAAATTGGGATCATCCGTGTCATTCAAATCGACTTCCCTCTGCATGCCGTACAAACGCAACGCCAGCAGGCTGTTCATCGGCAACGGCAGCAAATACGACGTTCGAATGTAATTACTATCCGTGGTTTTCCGCGCGGTGGGAGAACTCGCCGGTTTTTCGTCTTTGTCATTAAAGCGGTGCGGCTCAAGAAAATGCAGCGGCACGGCCTGGCAGTAGACATCGTCAATCTCGCAGCGCCGGCCGGGAATCCCCGCTTCGCTGTGGAAATTCCCGATGTCAAAAAGAAATTTCCCCCCCGCACCCATGGACACGCCGATATTGCCGCCGATATTGTGCTGACGCGTATCGGCGTTGCTCCGGAATCCGCTCTCCCACTGCTGATTGCCGGAGAAGAAATAATCAACGATCCCCAGACGGGAACCAAAATCCATCCGATACCCCTGACGTCCATAGGAACCGCCTTCATACCCCACATGGCTGATGGGAAGTCCCCGATAGGCGGCCCGTTTGGTGATGACATTGATCACCCCGCCCATCGCATTCGGACCGTAAAGGGCCGAAGCGCCCCCGCGCAAGATTTCAATATGGTCAATTTGCTCCACGGGAATCTCGGACAAATCAGCCGCCCCCAGCGCGGCGCCGGTCACCGGACGGCCGTCCATCAGAACGAGCGTCTGAAGAGAAGTTGATCCGCGAATGCTCGCCGCCAAAGGCGATCCCAGCCGTCCGATGGGCAACGTCGAAAGACCGGGCTGCCGAGCCACGGCTTCTCCTGCATTTTGAGCACCGAACTTCTTAAAGACATCGGGAAGAATCGTTTCCGCGCTGGTCGGCAACTCGCGCAAGGAACAGGCGAACCGCGAAAAGGTCACAAAGACGCCGGGGGAACGATCCGTCATGGCCTGAGGAATCGGAATGGATACGGACTCGCCGATGAGAGCGGCTGATGGAGGCTCTGTCGAAAGATCCACGGAAGCCGGAGCGTTCGGAAGGTCGAACGAAGCAACCGGTGTCGCGGTGGATCCCGCGACACCGGAGACAGGCTCCGCCGGACTCAACACCGGGAGCCCTGCGCTCAAAGCGAGGACAAGCCAGAAATGTCTAATCATCGCCTAAGTGTACAATGGCGACCCCCCGGCTGGCGAACTTACTGACCGGCCATCCAGAAATGGACCGTGACACCGCCGGAGAAGGTCCGTCCGGGCTGCGGGAAATACCCGTTAAAGGAATCCGCGTTTTCAGCGTAATGACGATCCAGCAGGTTGCTGCAGGCCACAAAAAGATCCAGCCATCCGATCTTTTTCGTTGCCTTAATATTAGCCACCACATAATCAGGAATCTCGACTCCCGTCTCTCCGATAGCCGACCACTGCTTATAAACATAGTGAACATCGAAGGTCAAACCGCTCTGCCGGGGAAGACGAACATCGGCGCGATAATCGATTTTATGTTTAGGACAGAAGGCCAGCGATCGAAAATCAAAGTTTCCATTTTCTGCGTTTTCGCCTTCCGCCTGGAGATAGGAATAAGCCAGCTTCTGGCGGACCCCCTTGTACGCATACGATAGCGCGGCTTCCACTCCCCGGGTAAAAGCCCGGTTGAGATTGAAGGCCGGGTAATACGTGACGGATGTAGAAACCTCAACGGGCTTCAAAGCGATACGGTCTTTCGTTTCGGTGTGGAACAAATTGACGGTCGTTTCCAGCCCCGGCATCGGTTTGACCGTGGCACCCAGATTGTAGCTCCAAGTTATCTCCGGATTTAAATGGCCGGGCTGGAACTCGGACGGCACATAAGGATTGAATTGGTCCGCCAGCGTCGGCGCATGGAAAGACCGGTTGGCTGATGCGGACATCTTCCACATTTCACCCGGAGTAACGACAAGTTCCACTCTCGGACTCCAGCTTTCACCATAGGAATTATCCCGGTCATAACGAATTCCCGGAGTGAATTTCAGCCACGCGTTGCGGATAAAATACGCTTCATAAAAAGTCCCCCAGGCATTCGTCCGGTAGACCCCGTAAACATTCGAATCCAAACGGTTTTGATAGAACTCATATCCCAGAGCGCCGCGTCCCGGACATTCGAGTTTTCCGAAAGCGTTGCGGCCTTCCGTCCGGGTCATCGTTTCCGCTCCGAATTGAAAGGTGTCCAGGTCCTTCACATTGTTTGCGACGCGGGCCGTCAGATCGATCCCCCTGATCCGATTCAGGTATTGCAACCGATTGTTCCGGTTCGTTTCGGTCTGATAAGCCGTTAAATCATTGGCCTGGCGTTCGAGCTCGCCGTCCCAATCACCGATCGGCACAGGCGTACCGGAGGGCAAACCGATCGATCCCTTCGCGCCTTCGATGGAATAGGAGAGCTTTCCCAGTTTTTTGGCGTCATACGCGAAAAAACCGGCGAGGTTTGTATTGCGATAACTCGAATTCTGCTGAAACCCATCGGAGAGATCCCGACTGGCGCTGGCCTGCGCCTCCACGGGTCCCTGCTGCGACCCGACTCGGACGCGATTATGGAGGGTGTCAAACGATCCGACATCCGACGCCGCTAACACATCCACCGCCGAGATCGGTCGTTTGGTGATGATTTGAATCACCCCGCCTTCTGCGTTCGGACCGTAAACGGCCGAAGCGCCGCCGCGCAGGATTTCGATGCGGTCCACATTGTCCAGAGGAAAGCGACTGAGGTCGACATCCCCCGTATAATCCGGGAGCTGGGGCACGTCATCGACGACCACCAGAATCTGCCTTCCGGAAAACCCACGGATCGACGGCATGGCCAGAGATCCTT